>QMOE01000263.1 GCA_003648125.1 Chloroflexota bacterium | reverse complement strand
TGGGTGCGTTTCATTTCGGTTAAAAGTAGGCGCGGTTTCCATACCGCGCGCTATGGAAAGCGCGCCTACCCAACTCATTTGAAACACACCTGTTTCATTTGATTTGGGGTGGGCAGTTTCGATACGGCCTGAAGGCCTACTCAACCGACGGCGCTGAATTGCGCCGCGCTGGCTTTGGTTCAGCAATTCCCGTTATGGGTGAAAAGTCAGGTTGTAGCCGCGATTTCGCAATCGCGCAGGGTGTGCTTTACGTGGGAAAACAGCCGCGATTTGGAAATCGCGGCTACAAAACGGGAATTGCTGGCTTTGGTTGCTCTCCAAAGTAGATGAAACACACCCATTTGAGATTTGCTGATGCCAGATTGGATCACCGGGCCACCGGGACGGTAAAAGCAAAGGTGCTGCCCTGGCCCACCTGGCTCTCGACCCAAATTTCACCGCCCTGCAACTCGACCAGGCTCTTGGTGATGACCAGCCCCAATCCAGTGCCGGCCTCGTTGCGCACAGACGGATCGTCGGCGCGAAAGTATTTGGTAAAAAGACGATCTTGATCTGCAGGGGCGATCCCTATACCAGTGTCGGCCACTGAACACAGCACGAATTCACCCTGTTCCCCCGTCCCCTGCCCGTTTGTCCACCTTTTGGCTCGAATCGTGATGCGCCCCGCTTCCGGTGTATACTTGTGAGCATTGCTCACCATGTTGGTCAAAATTTGCACCAACCGACTTTGATCCCCTCTCACGAGCGGCAGGTCAGGCGCGATCTCCGTCTCCAGCGTCTGCTGTTTGGCTTCGAGTTGCCGGCTGGTCGTTCGCAGGGCATCATTGATCACCTGCGCAATAGATACATCGGTAAATTCCAGCCGTATGCGGCCACTCTCGATCCGCGAGACATCCAAAAGGTCACTAACCAGCGTGTTCATTCGACTCACGTTCACCGATATCGTGTCCATAAAGTTGCGCTGGGCATCGTTCAGCTCTCCGGCCACCCCTTTGACGAGCAAATCTGCGTACCCTTTGATCGAGGTCATCGGCTGCTTTAACTCGTGGGAGACGAAGGAGACGAACTCGGTCTTGGCGTCGTTGGCCCGGCGCACTTGCTCAAATAGACGGGCGTTTTCGATGGCGATGGCCGCGTGGTCGGCCAGGCGGATGACGAATTCCAACAATTCCTGATCGAACAGATCATGCTGAGAGGATTCCAGGGCAATGACACCGACGATGCGATTTTCCCGCCTGATGGGCGCTGTCAATTGAGCCACCATCCCCGGCACAACTGATGTGTAATCGGGATCGTCCTTCACATCCTCTACCAACTCGGGCTTGCCGGTCTGCACCACCCGCCCGATGATTCCCTGGCCCAACGGCCACGGGTTCTCTTCCCCATAGTCAGCAAACAACTCCTCTGGATAACCCTTGTTAGCCAGAAAGCGCAATCCACGCACCTCATCCTCGGTCTCGACAACATTGGCCAAGAGACCCAGGTCAGCCCAGGTCGTCCGCAGCGCCCAATCCAGCGTCAGGCTCATCACCTGGTTATAGTCCAGAGTGGCGTTGAGTTCCCGGTCAATGCGCTGCATCATCGAGAGTTCTTCCACCCGCGCTTCCAGGGCCTGGTCAGTGCGGGTAAACAGCCGGGCGTTCTCGATGGAGACAGCAGCGTTGGTCGCAAACGCCGTCAGGAGTTGCTCGTCGTCCTCGTCGAACGGCACGCCATCACGCCGATTTAGAAGCTGAATCACGCCGATAACGCGCCCCCGACTGATCATGGGCACGGCGATGATGGAGTGAGTGACGAATTCTGCGTCGAGGTCTCGATACCAGCGCTGGTCGCTCTGGGCATCTCTGATGATGACCGGTTTGCCTTCCCGCACCACCGCGCCCACGACACCGGTACCTGCGGGCAGGCGCACCCCCACCAGGTCGGCGGAGCCTGAACCGGCGACCATCTCAAAGACCAGTTCGCCGGTATCCCAATCCACCAGCACCTACGATCCCGCCTCAGCCTGGAGGAGTTCGGCCGCTTTCTCCATAATTAGCTTGAGCACTATTTTCAAATCCAGCGTCGAGGTGATGATACCACCGACTTCGTTGAGGGCGGACAATTGTCGCGCCCGCTCCTCCATCTCTCGATAGAGATGCGCCCGGTCCAAGATCGCGGCTACCTGGTCGGCGATGGCGGAAAATATCTGCAACTGCTCGGCGGAATATCTCACGGAGGGATCAAAGCTAGAGACGTTCATGACCCCAATGACCTGATCGCCGGCGCTGAGCGGCACCCCCATCCAAGCTTGCCCCGGACGGCCTCCGACGGTGATCTCGCGACGATCACATTCCTGGGCGTAATCCTCCGTCACAACAGACCGTCCCGTGCGGATGATTTCGCCGGTCAAGCCTATCTCCACCGACCACTCATCATCCGGGTACATCCGTTCGCCGTCTTCCACGTAGAACGCAAACGACAGAGTCTCCTTCTCCTGGTTATACAATGCGATGTAAAAGTTGCTGGTATCGAGCACTCGGCTGGTCTGAGCATAGACCAACTCCATCAGATCATCCACGTTCATGGTAAAGTTGACTGCCTGCCCAACCCAACGCAGCACATCCACCTCAGTCATCCGCCGTTCTAGATCGGTAAAGAGACGAGCTTTTTCCAAAGCCACCGCCACCTGGGAGCCAAGCGACTCTAACGTAGTCAGGTCATCCGAGGAGAAAGGGACACCGCTGCGCTTTTGGCCCAGCGCCATCCAACCACGCCCCGGCACGGGGATGAGGAGAAAAGAGCGCAAAGTCTCCAACGCCTCTCTCTCAGGTACGAGATGTTCGGGCAGAGGACGGTCACGATACAGGTAGAGACATTCGCGCCGGAGGAGCATCTGTTGGGCCAGCGGCCCTTCCTGGTCAAAGGTAACAGATAGCTGCGGCCCGCTGCCGATGGCATGAGGCGTGTAACACGCCCGCTGCTGGTCGTACAGGAACAACGCGGATGGCTGCAAATGCCAACCGGCTTCAAGTGTCTCCTCCAACGCCTGCAGGATTGATGGCAACTCTGTGACCTCGGTCAACTGGTCACCAAAGCGGCGCACGATCTGGCGATGGTCAACCGCTTCGCGCAGAAAAACTCGATCCACCAGGCGCTGCAAACGTATCCGCGCCGGGTTCAGGAGCAGCGCCAGCAGCAGAACGTATACGCCGAACACGAGGGGGTGGTTGGCCGGCAGCGTCACGTCAAACAGAAAGCTGACCAGGTAGAGGACGAGAAAGTATATCCCCACCACACCCGCGCTCAACAGAGCGTAGGCCACACCTCGGCTGACCATCAAGTTGACGTCGAACAGGCGATAGCGCAGGATGGCGTAGGCGATAGAAACAGGAAACAGAACCAACCAGGGCAGAAGGAGCGCCGGAGAGAGAGTCGAACCGGTAGCGGTGAACGTGATGAACCACGCCACAATCGGTCCAAAGGCCAACAGGCTGCCCCACAGGATAACGCGCGCCTGAGCCTGAACAATAGGCGATTCGGAGCGGCGGTTCCGGTAGAGCATCAATGCCACAAAGACGGCCACGCCCACACTCGTAAAGATAAAGGCCGCCAACCAGGCATTAAAGTAGGCCCTGGGAGACTCGAAATTCAGCAGGGTGAACTGGTTCAGGATGGCGATGAACACGCCCGGCACGTACACCAGG
Source organism: Chloroflexota bacterium (assembly GCA_003648125.1). The sequence continues at coordinate 1,001 of QMOE01000263.1, read as the reverse complement.
TAACGCAGCGCCGGAACACGGTCAAGGAACCGCGCTCGCTGGGGGAATATCAACGCCAGGTGAGCAATAACAGCGCCGATCAGAGAGAGGGCAGCGATCCAGACACGCGAGAACTGGTGTGTAGTATAAGAATCGAATAATAAACCCAGGCTCAACGCGACCACCGCGCACATCAGCCCAAACACCAGACCAGCCGATTCGTGCCGTCGCGCCCAAAAGACCCACACGCCCAGCCCCAGATAGATCCACCCCAGCACGTAGGGAAGGACAAAGAAAAGAGTCAACGCTTCGCGGGGAATAGGCGTCAGTTCCACCACGAATTCGCGCTGCGTGCCGTCCCTGCCAATCGCCGTCAGCGTGACCAGGTCGCCCGGCTCGTGTTGAGCCAATGCCTCCATCAAGGCGGTGGTGTGTTTCAGCGGCTGACCATCAAGCGCGACCAGGGAATCAGCAAAGCGGACTCCGGCAGCGTAGCCGGCCCACGCCTCATCGCCCGCCCCATTGACGACCAGGCTGGGTTCGGCGAACAGACCGAGAAAAGGAACCTGCGCCGTGTGCCAGGCCTGGAAAGCGGCCAGAATCAGAAAAAGTGCCGTTGCAGCCAACGCTGCGGCGACAATCCAAGCCAGTGAAGATACTCGGGCCTGAAAGTGTCGGTGATCTGGAAAAGTATTCGCGTCTCCCATATCGCTACCTCGTGCCGCCGCCCAACGCTCGCTCATTCCCGTGGAACACAGCAACGTCCTCGACCATCACATTACCCACACATGTCATTTTAGCACAGATGGGGACAAGTTGTCAATCCTTCACCCATGCCAGGGTGTGCGTCATTTTCTTGCGCGCCACGGAACGCGGTCATTGGAGCGCGGCCATCTTGGCCGCATGCAGGCGGGAACGCTCGCGTTCCCAGGCAGTCATCGGAACGCGGGCATTGGAGCGCGGCCATCTTGGCCGCATGCAGGCGGGAACGCTCGCGTTCCCAGGCAGTCATCGGAACGCGG
>QMOE01000262.1 GCA_003648125.1 Chloroflexota bacterium | reverse complement strand
TCCGTAGCGGCGCACACGGATTTTGAAGACGAAAATGTAGCCGCGATTTCCTAATCGCGCGAATGGAATTCGCGACTACAGGTTTATTTTCGAGGCAGCAGTCATCATGAGCCAGGTTCACCCTCAAGGACAAAAATGTAGCAGATACGTCTTGAATTATGTGCTTGGCGGAAAAAAGGTGGAACGATTCCCTTTTGCTCGGCCTGGCAGGGAAATAAGGACATCTACACCCGATTTCCCAACCTATCAACGCTCGATCACCTTCTGATACGGCCTGACCATCCCCGATTTCATCCGCTTGGCAAATTCCTTCCTGAACCCCGGTATTCTCAGTAGCAATGGGACGACAAGGTTGATCGCTCTCGTCCTGACATCTTTTTGGGGAAAGTCGTACAGCCCAAGTCTCTTGTAGGCTCTGTGGTCAGCCTGGAAAACCATGCGCAGGCGACCCCAAATCTCGTCCCGGAAGAGCTTTATTCCGGCTACGCCGAGAAAGGTGGGCGGCCTGACGTAATCAGCGGCGGCAAAGCGAACCAGTCGCCGGGCCAGGTCTTGCAACAATCCATCAATGTGCGCCGCATCCCCGTATTCGTCGCTGACGAAACCGGCGATATTGGCCGGTTGAATCTCGAGCCAGCCTTGCAAAACCTGGCGCAGATTCTGATTCTGGCTCAACGGCCCAGAGATGATACACCCGATCTGCTTGCCGCTCAACGTCGGCGTATGGCCGTTAAAGAAACTGCGGTCGAAAAACATTTTCCATCTCGATGACAAGTATCGGTCTCGAATCACTCCGGCAAAGATCAGGATGTCCGCCGTCTTGATCTGGGTGTTGTAAAACTCGACGTAATCATCCTGGCCCTCATACGCGCAGTGATTATCGTATCCGCAGTGGAGGCAGCCCAGGCAGCCGCCCTTGATGTCCAGATCGTTCAGATTGACCACCGGGATTTCTTGAGCAAAAGAGGCTTTGAACCTCTCAATCATCCTGAGCAGATTCGTCTGGTGCGCCTCGGCGTCCGTGACGATCAGTATCCGCTTGCCGCCCGCGTCAACTTTGACCTCCGCGGCGCCGGGATAGTACTCGAATTCTCTCCAGATCGCCGGCCGGTAGCTCTTTGACGTGGGGGCCTGATTCTCAATCGCCGCGAAAAACTCGGCGGCGAACACAAGCAGTCCCGCCCTGCCCTTCTCCCCCATTAGATCGCGCATGTCCGCCGAAAACGACCCCACGTATCTCATCTCCAGATCGTCGCAGACGGCGTGGATATAGTTGTGCGCCGTGTGGTCGTAGAAATGGATGGATGTGGTCAGAGCAGCCGTGTACTTGCGCTCAAAGATAGATTCCGCGCCTCGCTCCGCGATCAGCTCGATGAATCGCTTGTACTGGGAGGGCACGAGCAGAAAGTAAACCGGAGAGGCCCACAGAACGCCATCTGCAGACCGGACATCGTCCAGAACTTGCTGGAAAGCCTGTTCATCCCTTGCGAGCTTTTTGATCCTCTGCGAGACGTTGATGATTTTCAGTTCGTGCTGAGGGAACTTTTTCTGGATGTAATGGACATACTGCATGGTGACGCTCACGTCACCCTTGGGACTGCCGTTCAAAACAACAATTTTCATTTTCTATCTCCGTTTGGATAAGGTTGCCAGAAACCAGGGTTTTTTCCGAAAAACCCGGTTTCTTACCAACTTCCCAATCTACCGATACCGCACCTCTTTGTGCTCTCTCGGTATCTTGCGCCTGAATTTCACGTTCGGATAACCCAGCATCAAACAACTCTGTACATCATTTTCATCAGGTATGCCCAACTTGCGTTTTACGTCCACGTTCATATTCACGATGGGCGGGATCATGCCACTGAATATCGAACCCAGACCCAACGAATGGGCCGCTATGGTGGCATACGAGGCGGCCAGCCAACAATTCTCCACGACGCAGACGCCAAGTCTATGGCCGTGAAAGAGAATGATGGCCGGCGCGTCAAATGTAAAGATATTCTTCCCGCTATCGGCGCTGGCGCAACAGACCCTCGCCGAGGGCAAGGCGTGACTGATCAATGCGTGATACTGCCTGTCTCCGGCAACTCTTTTCGAGACAATCCGATATAGCGGATTTCTCATCAAGCGCATCAACTTTTCCCAACACCTGACGGTATCCTGATACAACTCATCGAGGTGCTCCCGCTTATCCAGAACCAGCACCTGGACGTTCGTGGGCGGCGAGCCGATGGGAGACATGGCGGACACTCGAATCACCTGATCCAGGACCTCACGCTCGACGCTTTTATCCTTAAAGCTCCTGATTGACCTTCTGGAAGACAACATTCCTTCCAAAGTAACATAATCAATCTCGCTTTCAGGCAGCGCGACAAACTCGTCATAGTTCAATCCCTCGACCTGAATTGACCGAGTCGGGCAAACAGACATACACAGCCCGCATTGACAGCACCCCCAATCAGCATAGTCCACTACCTCCACTTGCTCGTGGTTCATCTTGAGTATCTTTTTGCTGCATACCCGCGAGCACAAACCGCATCCGGTACACGTTTCTTGGTTGACGATAACCTTTCTCATTTTTAACCTCTGTCAGTATTTTATCACCAGTCTCTATGAATCCTAAATTGCTCCTATGGTCTGGACGGCCTGGTTCTCAGGGCAGTCTCCAGGTTTCCCAGGTCGGCGCCGACCTGGAACATCTGACCACGAGCGATTTGCGCCGTGATATCGTTGATGGAACCAGATAACTGCTCAAGCTGCGGGCCTCCGTGGGCGTTCAGAATGGCGGCGGTTAGCAAAACCGCCCTACGTTGGATTGGTAGGGGCGAACCCTTGCGGTCGCCCTATTGGGTAAACGCAAGGTTGGGCAGACGCAAGGCCTGCCCCTACTCGTACCGCAACGCCTCAATGGGATTCAGGCTCGCCGCCTGGTTGGCGGGATAGATGCCAAAGAACAACCCAATGGCGAACGAGAAACCCACCGCCATCAATATCGACGAGAGCGTGATCACCGAACTCATCACCCCTGTCATATCCACCAGTTGAGCCAGGCCCACGCCCAGCAAGATGCCGATCACCCCGCCTAGTATACTCAACACCACCGCTTCCAGCAAGAACTGGGTCAGGATATCCGCCTTGCGCGCGCCCACTGCCTTGCGCAGGCCGATCTCGCGCGTCCGCTCCGTCACCGAGACCAGCATGATATTCATAATGCCGATGCCGCCCACCAGGAGCGAGATGCCAGCGATGGACCCCAGAAAGATTGTCATGATGTTCGCTATCTGGGTAGCCATGCTCAACAGATCAGCCTGGCTTATCACGCTAAAGTCCGCGTCCTCGTCCGGCCCGATATTGTGACGAGCCAGCAGCAATGTTTCGATCTGACCGACAGCCGCATCCGTTCGATCCTCTGAGGCTGCCACTATGCTAACACTGGTCACGATAAATTCCCCCAGGGGATTGCGCCCGTCAAAGATCTTGGTCTGGGCCGTCGTGATGGGCACGAATATCATATCGTCCACGCTGGATATCATCGAATCGCCCTTCTCCTCCAGCACACCCACCACGGTCAACGAAACTCGTCCACCGTTTGCACTAGAAAGAGAGACTTTGATTTTTTTGCCCAGCGGGTCGAAACCGCCAAACAGGTCTTGCGCCACCTGGTAGCCCAGCACGGCCACGTTGGAGCGCCCATTCACGTCCTTCTCCTCGATGAACCGCCCCCGCGCCACCTCCATCTCGACGGTGTCCTGATACTCGGTCGTCGTCCCTACCACGCTGGCGTTGATGTTTTCGTTGCCAAAGACGACCTGGGTGCTCTGCTCAAACAGCGGCGCGACGACCGCTGCATCGGGCACGTTGCCGGGGTCGGCGATGGCCTCGGCGTCGGCGTAGGTGAGGGTGGTGACGTTGCCCCCACCATTCCCCATAGACTGTCCCGGTCCCATGACGACGACGCCGGGTCTTACGATCAGCAAGTTGGAGCCGATGGCGCTGATCTCGCCGGTGATGGATGCCTGCGCCCCCTCACCGATGGACATCAGAGCAATGACCGCCGCCACGCCGATGACCACTCCCAGCATGGTCAGTCCCGAGCGCATCTTGTTCACTACCAGCCCATCCAGGGCCACCCGCAAGTTTTCCAATAAATCTGTTATCATCATTTTATCTCCTCAAGAAACCAGGTTTTTCGGAAAAAACCTGGTTTCTCACCCATTCACAACCCGCCCATCCCGCAGCCGCACGATCCGCCCCGCCTGGGCGCCGATTTCCTCATCGTGCGTGACCATCACCACAGTGATTCCCTTTTCCTCGTGCAGCCGGTGCAGTATCTCCATCACCTCGGCCCCCGACTTGGAATCCAGGTTGCCGGTCGGCTCATCCGCCATGATGATGGGGGGATCGTTGACCAGCGCGCGGGCGATAGCCACCCGCTGCTGCTGCCCGCCAGAAAGCTCCGCCGGCTGGTGGTCCATCCGGTCTCCTAACCCGACCATCTCTAGCGCCTCCTGCGCCCGCCGCACCCGCTCGGACGAAGCGATCCGCGCCCCGTTCCGGCTGTACTGCATGGGCAGCATAACCTGCTTGAGCGCGCGGGTGCGGGCCAGCAAATTAAAGGTTTGAAAGACAAAACCGATCTGCCGGTTGCGAATAACCGCCAGTTGATCATCCGTCATACCGCCCACCTCGACCCCATCCAGCCGGTAC
>QMOE01000261.1 GCA_003648125.1 Chloroflexota bacterium | reverse complement strand
TCACATCCAAAAAGATACCCAAGGGCATACCATGGTTGGTGTTGGCTACGACGACTCGTCCAGTAATCTGATGTACATCCACGACACCTGGGATTACAGCACTCACACCATGATATGGGGCGGCACATACAGCGGCATGTCACACAAAGGCGTCACCATTGTCCAGTTGCAGCCTCAGTATCAGGACTTGAGCATTGAGAAGCGAGTCCTGGGAGCGGATCACGAGCCTGGCGACCCTGTCACCTTCACCCTCTCGATTGAGAACAGCGGCGCGGTCACTGCGACGAACATAATCGTCACCGACACGCTGTCGAGCGACATCCTGACGCCGACCTATGATTCTTCTCTGAGTATAACGCCTACAGGTGTTGTGTCCTACATTTGGAACCTGCCGGATATGGCATCCGGCGCGTCGGGCGTGATCACTGTTTATGGCACCATCAGCCCCACGATGCCGATCACCGGCATGGCGATTTGGAACACCGCCATCGTCAGCAGTGATGGTCAAGATTCAAATATCGCCAACAATAGCAGCACGGTGCTGATTGGGGGAGAGCGAATCTACCTGCCGCTGGTTCTCAGGAGCTATTAGCGGCAATCGTAGCTATACTGCTCGCGGTCACAATCTTGCATTTTGGACTGCTCAGCCTGCGCCGGTCGAGTAGGCCTTTAGGCCGTATCGAGACCAGGCAGGCGGCCCGAAGGAGGCAAAATCAGCTACGAAAGCCGCTCGCTTCACTTCGACAGGCTCAGTACAAGGGTCTCGATATGGCTCTTCGGGTCTACTCGATCGGCGCTCGCTATTCGACCAACGACTGCTTCACCAGTCTGAAAAAAGTGAAACTTTATGCCCGTGCCAAGTATATCTCTAAAGAACACCGCCAACGCCCACAGTCGGTACAATGGCCGTGGGCGTTTGCTTGCGCGCTACGGGACGCGGCCATTGGAGCGCGGTCATCTTGACCGCATGCGGGCGGGGACGCTCGCGCACCCGATGTATATTGCGGGTTGACACCCTTCCTGTACGGCGGTAAAATAATACAAGTTTTCAAGGTGCCCGGCACTTTTACGATAGATGTCATTTTCATCAAAATCAGTACACGAGTGCTGGGCACCTGAGTAGCTACGAGGACTGAAAACCATGGACATCTCAAATCTCCGTTGGTGGGGCTGGGGCACGCAGGATCAGGACTTTTCGTTGGCGGGCCGCCCGGCCTTTTGGCCCACGCTTGAGAAGTGGCTCGATTTGCCTGCCGAGGCGATCCGGCGCGAGACCAGGCCCATCTCCCTGGACGAAATCTCGTTGCGGCCGCCGCGTTTGGACGATCCCGTGCTTTTCTCCCTGCGTAATTTGCTGGGCGACGATGCGGTGTACACCGACAAACTCTCTCGCGTCGAGCATGCCTATGGCAAATCTTACTGTGACCTGGTCCGCATCCGCGCCGGGCACATCCCCAATCCGCCCGACGCCGTTGTTTATCCCGCCGACCAGGGACACATCGCCTCCCTGCTGGTTTGGGCCGCCGACCGTGATATTGCCATCGTTCCTTTCGGCGGCGGCAGTTCCGTCCTGGGCGGCGTCGAACCGGCCCCCGGCGACCGCCTCACGATCACGCTCGACCTGGCCCGGCTTGACCGCGTGCTCGCGTTGGACCCGCTCTCGCGCACGGCCCGCATCCAGGCCGGAGCGACCGGCCCAGAGATAGAGGCCCAACTGAACGCGCAGGGCTTTACGCTGGGCCATTTTCCCCAATCCTTCGAGTTCTCCACCCTCGGCGGCTGGATCGTCACCCGCTCTGCCGGACAGAACTCGATCGGCTACGGCAAGATCGAGCAAATGACCCAGGCCGTGCGGGTCGTCACCCCAGTTGGCATCGTCGAGACGAAGGACGCGCCGGCCACAGCCGCTGGCCCCAACTTGCTGCAACTGCTCGCTGGCTCTGAGGGGACTTATGGCGTCATCACCGAGGCCACGATGCGCATTCATCCCTTGCCGAAAGTTCAGGATTACCGGGGTATACTATTCCACAACTTGGAGGATGGCGTCGCCGCTTTCCGTGACCTGATGCAGAGCCGGGAACTGCGCCCGGCCATCACCCGCCTGTCTGACGCACCTGAAACCGCTGCCCAGATTGTGATGAGCCACGAGCACCACGGATTGCGCCGCATGGCCGATGTACTGATTGAGCGCTACCTGGACGCGCGGGGATATGACCCTATCGGCGGCGACACCTTGCTACTCCTGGGCTTTGACGGGAACCCCGCATGGGTTTCCTACCAATGGCGCCTGGCGCGCGAGATATACGGCGATCACCGGGGACTCTCGCTGGGGCGGTCGGTGGGCCGGTCGTGGATGCGCGAGCGTTACGCCCAGCCATACTTGCGCGACACGCTCCTCGGTCACTCTGTTATGGTGGACACGCTGGAGACGGCCACGAGTTGGTCCAATTTGATACACCTGTATAAAGCGATGGTCGGCGCAATGAGGGGAGCCATCTCTGCCACCGGCGGCGGCCCGGGCTATGTGATGACTCACGTCTCTCATGCCTACCCGTATGGCGCTTCGCTCTATTCCACTTTCCTGGGTTGCCAGGTGGGCGACCCTGATCCGTTGATGCGACAGGCCCAGTGGCGGGCGATCAAGCAGGCTACCACCGAGGCGATCCTGGCTGCTGGTGGCACGCTGACTCATCACCACGGCATAGGCCGCGACCACATCCCGTGGATTGAGGAGGAGGTGGGGCACGTAGGCGTGCGAGTGCTGCGGGCACTCAAGCAGACGTTTGACCCCGCCGGCACCATGAATCCCGGCATCCTGTTGCCCTCGCCAGAGGAGATGTGAATATGGCGGAGACTGCTTCTCCGCGTCCGTTCTCCGCTGCCATCCGGCAGGAAAACGTAGAACGGTTGGCTCAGGAAGAATTCGACCTGTTGATCGTTGGCGGCGGCATCACCGGCGTGGCGGTGGCCCGCGACGCGGCAATGCGTGGCTTTCGTGTTGCCCTGGTCGAAAAGAACGACTTTGGCAGCGGCACCAGCAGTCGCTCCTCACGGCTCATCCACGGCGGTATTCGCTATTTGGAGTATTACCAGTTCAAACTGGTGTTTGAGGCTTGCAGCGAGCGGCGCGTGATGCGCCAGATCGCTCCCCGGTTGGTGCGCCCGCTCCCTTTCCTGTACCCGCTCTATCGCGGACAGAAGCCCGCGCCGTGGAAGATGCGGGCCGGCCTCACGCTCTACGATGCCATGGGGCTGTTTCGGAACGTGCAGAACCATCGCTGGCTGCGACCGGCGGAGGTGCAGCGACGCGAGCCGTTGGTCGCCGGACGGGGGTTGCTCGGCGCAGCCCGCTTCTACGACGCCCAGGTGGACGACGCCCGCCTGACGCTGACGACCGCCAAGTCGGCCCACCTCCACGGCGCGGTGCTGGTCAACCACGCTCGCGTCATCGAGTTGATGATGGCCGGCGGGCGCGTCGTTGGTGCTTGCGTCGTGGACGAGATCGGCGGGCGGGAGATTGAGGTGCGGGCCAGGGTCGTCATCAATGCTGCCGGCATCTGGGTGGACACCGTGCGTGAGTTGGATGAGCATTACGGCGGGCCCAAAACCCGTCCCACCAAGGGTATTCACCTGGTCATTCCCCGGTCGCGGCTGAACAGCCAGCACGCCGTGGCTTTTGACTCTCCGCGCGATGGTCGCCACGTCTTCCTCATTCCCTGGGGTAATTTTGCCCTCGTCGGGACTACCGATACCGACTACGAGGGCGATCTGGATGATCCCGCCGCTGGCCTGGACGACGTCGAGTACCTGTTGGAAGCGGTGTGCCACGCTTTCCCCGGCGCGTCAATCGGGCGCGACGACGTCATCAGCACCTTTGCCGGGCTGCGCCCGCTCATCTTTGCCCCAGGCGGCACCTACGCCATCTCCCGCGAGCACGAGATCGTGGAGAGCGGTTCTGGTCTCATCAGTATCGCTGGCGGCAAGCTGACCACTCACCGGTTGATGGGCCGTCAACTGACCGACCGGGTGCAAAAGCGGCTGGCGGAAGGGTTCGGTGTTCGTGCCCGCTCAGAGTGCCGCACCAAAGGACAGTTGGATGGAGCGCAGATTGCGGACGTGACCGCAGGCGGTGTAGAGGAGGACGTGGGTCGGCATCTGGTAGAGACTTACGGCTCGGCTGCCACGTGGGTGCTGGCCTACGCGGAGGAGAACCCTGGCCTGGGGGAGCGGGTGGTGCCGGGGTTGCCCTACCTGATGGCAGAGGTACTCTGCGGCGTGCAGCACGAGATGGCGCTGACGCTGTGCGACGTACTCATTCGCCGCACCCACGTGATCTACGAGGCGCGAGGGGGAGGGTTGGAGCGCGCCCGCGCCGTAGCCGCGCTGATGGCCCCGCGCCTGGGCTGGGACGAGGCGGAAATCGAACACCAGGTAGAGGCCTACGCTGTCCAAGTGGCGCTCACACAGCGGTGGCGAGCATTGTCCTGAGTCCGATTTTACGGTATAATTTCGAGTCGGCGGTAGCGAGAAGGGCTACGTTCAATACGGTTTAGTTAAGAAAGTGAGCGCTGGTTGAGTAGGCCTTTAGGCCGTATCGAAACCCTTGTACTGAGCCTGTCGAAGTGAAGCGAGCGGGTCTTGCAACGGATTTTGCCTGCATGGGCCGCGCCGTGGTTTCGACTTGTGTTGAGCCTGTCGAAACATACGCTC
>QMOE01000260.1 GCA_003648125.1 Chloroflexota bacterium | reverse complement strand
GACGGTGGCTGTAGCCGCGATTTCCAAATCGCGCACATTGTACCGCATAAAACTACTCAGCTTTCCCGTGATGCGTCATTCCGAGCGAAACGGAGCACAGCGGAGTAGAGTCGAGGAATCTCAAGAGATTCCTCGACTGCCTCCAGTCGCTATGCTACTTTCGGTCGCTCGGAATGACGGTGGCTGTAGCCGCGATTTCCAAATCGAGCGAATGGAATTCGCGGCTACAGGCTTATTTTCGGAGCAGCTACAAAATCCGTCCCTTTCTCAATTCGTTGTCACATTGCATGAGGAGCTACAAGATGAACCATCGCTTTCAATACCTGGCCATTTGCCTGATACTGGCCTTTCTCACCATCCTGACTGCCGCCTGCGGAGACACACCCTCCACCCCTACCGCTCCTCCGATAGATACAATCGCGCCCGCGCCCGATTCCACCCCCACGCCCCCGCCCGTCCCGCCAACCTACCTCGACGCCCTGCCCCTGCGCCTGGAAACGTCACGCTCCTACCCGCAATGGGCACAGCACGCGCGCATCGCCGGAGCCTACTTTGAGCCGGGCGAAGATGACGACCTCGACGCCCGCCTCGACGCCCTGGCCGATCAGCGCGTCAGCGTGGTGCTGGCCGACTGCCCCCTCGGTTCCTACTATAGCGCCTGGGCCGACGACGTCGAGTTCGCCACCAGCCTCGACCTCATCCGGCGCGTGACGGACTCTGCCCACCAGCGGGGGCTGAAGGTGGTGCTATATCTGACCAGCCTGGAACAGATCGCCGAAGAGGGCGCCGTCGGCGAGCGCAACCCGGCCACCGCCCACCCCGAGTGGGTGCAAATCTCGCTACATGGCGACCCCCTGGCCTTTAGCGACATCAGCTCCGCACAAGAACACTGGCTGGAGGAGGGACAGATTGACGTGTGGATGGCCCCCCGCTCCGGCTACCGCGACTTTTACCTGGGCCGCGTGCGCGAGATAATGGATAGCGGCGTGGACGGCCTGTGGATTGACGTGCCCTACCTGCCGGAAGGCATCGGCGGGCACGACGAACTGTGGCCCTCCCACGATCCCTTTAGCGCGGAAGCGTTCCAGGCCGCCTACGGACTCGACCTGCCAGAGGCAGATGATTGGGACGACGAGGCCTGGCGCAAATGGATCGTGTGGCGGCATCAAGACCTGCGCGATTTTTTGCTGGCGGTCAAAGACGAGATGATGGCCGCCAATCCCGACGCGGTCTTTTTCGAGGAAAACTGGAGCGCCGACACCAGCGGCGCCACCTCCTACGGCAACGACCCCGCCATCTATGCCCCCCTGCCCGACGTGACCACCGGCCACGAGATCGGCACCATCGCCGACCGTATGGATGAGGGAGAGACCGGCATGGCGGCGGCCTCGCCCGAAGAATGGCAGGCTTTTGCCACGATGATAAAATTCGCCCGCGGAGCCGACCGGGCCAAGCCCTCGTGGATCCTGACCTACGGCTACCAGCCCGAGGACGGCGTTCGTTTGGCGGGCGTCATCGCCAGCCAGGGGGCCAACTACTATGAGACTCGCGGGCCGGCGATGGACGACACCGTAGGCGAGGATTACCGCCGCCAGATTTTCGAGTGGACGGCGGCCCGCGAGGCAGAGATTTTCGATACCGCATCGCTGGCCCAAGTGGCCTTGCTCCACTCTAGCCGCAACCTCGATCTGATTGACCAGGGCGGGGCGCAACCATACGGCGCGGATGACGAGGGCTTTTTCCAGGAATACCGGGCCGCGGCCGCGACGCTCCTCTCGGCCCACGTTCCGTTCGACATTGTGGTGGATACCGGCCTGGCGCTCGACCACCTGCGCCCCTATCGCTGGCTCATCCTGCCCTGGGTGGAATGTATGAGCGACGACCAGGCCGCCCTGATCCGCGATTTTGCGGCCGGCGGCGGGCGCGTCATCCTCGTCGGCGACACCGGCTGGGCCGACGAGTGGTTGGAGCCGCGCGACGACAACGCATTGGAAGACGTGCCGGCGGTCCACATCGAGACCGTCGCCAGCGAGAGCGGAGGGCGGGAATTGATCGAGGCTTTGGAGGGACTGCCCGCGTTCGACACCAACGCTCCCCCGGAGGTGATGGTCGAGATGCGCGGCGGGCCGGGATTGCTGACCCTGGCGCTGGTCAACTTGGGGCGCGAGCCGGTGGGCAACATGAGCTTGAATCTGGCCTGGCCCGAGGGGTTGGCGGTGAACGAGGCGGGCTGGACAACCCCCACGGGCGACGACGCCCCATTGGATTACGAGTTGGAGGATGGGCTGCTCGCGTTGACCATCCCCGATCTCTCCGCCGCCGGATTGGCGGTTATTCGATGGAGCGAGTAGGGGCAGGCCTCGCGCCTGCCCAATTGCGCCTGCCCAATTGCGCCCACCCACGTAGGGGCAGGCCTTGCGCCTGCCCAATTGCGCCTGCCCAATTGCGCCCGCCCACGTAGGGGCAGGCCTCGCGCCTGCCCCACCCAAATATAGGAGGCAAAAAATGACCAGTTACAAACGAGTTTCATTTATCATCACTGCCGCCATCGTAGCAGCGACCGGAACACTGCTATTGTTAGGACTGCTGGGACAGATTCACCCTGTTTGGGCCGACCCTGCTGCCATCACTCGCTACGTCGCGCCTGGTGGCGATGACATCAATGACTGTAGCAGTTACGCCAATCGTTGCCGCACGCTGCAGCGCGCCGTGGACGTGGCTACCCCCGGCGACGAGATCCTCGTCGCGACGGGCATCTACACTTGCGGCGGTCAGGCACAAGTGGTCTATATCAGCCAGACGGTGGCGATCCGGGGCGGCTACAGCGCCGACTTTTCCGCCTGGAACCCCGATGTTTATCCCGCCGAGCTGGACGCGGAGGGGCAGGGGCGGGTGGTCTACATCGCAGGTAATATCAATTCCACGCTAGAGGCGTTGGAGATGACTGGCGGCGCGACGACTGCTAGTGGCGGGGGTGTTTATGTTGCAGGCGGCGTCCATCTCGTTATCAGCGGCTGCCAGATATACAGCAACACGAGCGTGAGCGCCGGCGGAGTCCGTCTCTATGGCGTTTCCGACGCCACGCTACTTGGGAATGACATCTACAACAACACGGCTATCACTGGAACTGGCGGAGGGGTCTACCTCTACAGCTCTCCCAATGCCATATTGATGGGCAACTTCATCCATCATAACAACACGAACAATGGCGGCGGTGGTATTTATCTTGGCGGCAGTTCCAATGCCGCCAGCTTGATGAACAACGAAGTGTACGCCAATAGAGCGAACTCGAACGGCGGTGGAATTTTAGCGAGCGCCAATTCTACTGCCACGCTGACTGGCAACCACGTCTACAGCAACACGGCTAACACCGGCGGTGGGGCGTATATTGGCACTGGCAGCAACATCACGTTGACGGAAAACCAGGTGTGCAGCAACACGGCCAACACCGGCGGCGGAATTTACCTCACCAATAGTCCCACTGTCACATTGACAGACAACGAGGTTTTCAGCAATACCGCCAACTCGACCGGCGGTGGGATTTACCTCACTAACAGCCCCACAGCCACCTTGAATGGCAATCTGATCTTTCGCAACACCGCCGCCCGAGGTGGAGGAGTGTACGTCAGCGCTGGCAGCTACGGCGCTGCGTTGGTGGATAATGACATCTATCGCAATGAGGCCGGTCAGTACGGAGGCGGCGTTTTTCTCTTCCAGAGCGACGGCGCTGCGCTGACGGGCAATACCATCTTTACCAACACGGCCAATAACTATGGCGGCGGCATCTATGTCAGTTCCTGCCTCACCGTCACGCTGGCGACCAACAGCATCCGCGACAATCTGGCCGGTGGCGGCGGAGGCGGCGTCCATTTTCAAAACAGCCACAACGCCGCTTTGACGGGCAACGAGGTTTTCAGTAACACCGTCAACACCGGTAGCGGCGGCGGAGTTTTCTTCTCCAGCAGCGACAATGCCAGCCTGGAGAACAACATGGTAGCGGAGAATCGTCTCGGCAGCGGCGCTGGTGCTGGCGTTTGTCTCAGCCACTCGACGGGCCGTTTCCTCCACACCACCATAGCGCGCAACACCGGTGGGCAAGGGGTATATCTCGCCACCGACTCCACCCTCTGGATGACCAACACCATCCTGGTCAGTCACACGGTGGGGATCGAGGTGAATTCTTCCAACACGGCCACGCTGGATCACACTCTGTGGGGCGCGGGGGGCTGGGTTAACAATAATGACTGGGTCAACAATGGCGTTCTCGTCACCGGCACGCTGGCTGCCAACTGGTGGGAGGAACCGCGCTTTGTGGACTATGGCGACGGCCCCTACCACCTGGACGCGGGCAGCGGCGCGATTGACAAGGGAGTGTCCGCCGGGGTGCTCACCGATATGGACGGCGACAAGCGGCCCATAGACGGCGATCTGAACGGCGCGGCCCTGGTGGACCTGGGCGCCGACGAGTTCAGATTGCGCCACATCTATCTGCCGCTCGTGCTCCGCAACCGCCAACAGTAGGGGCAGGTCTTGCGCCTGCCCTGTGCCTTGGGGCAACCAGATGAGGTATCTTCTCAATAAGTAGGGGTAAACACTTGGTCATTTCTCATCCTCACCACAGAGACACAGAGAACGCGGAGAAAAATAATACAACTCTGTGCCCTCTGTGTCTCCGTGGTAAAAATTGCCCCGGAATATTGAGATGATACCAGAT
>QMOE01000259.1 GCA_003648125.1 Chloroflexota bacterium | reverse complement strand
TAGGAGATTTGTACCATTGAAGGATCACCTTCCCTGATATATCATAGGTACCCGGCACTTTGCAAGTGCCGGGTACCTGAACAATCACCAATTGTTAGAGCTACACCAGTAATTCCCGTTATGGGTAAAAAGTCAGGTCGTAGCCGCGATTTCGCAATCGCGCAGGGTGCTTTACGTGGGAAAACAGACGCGATTGCGAAATCGCGGCTACAGCGCGCAAACGCCCCGGAATATTGAAAAGATACAAATATAGTTTGGAACCTTTGCCTTACAAACAGGAAAAATAAAATGCGAAAACTCTACTTACTGAGCCTGACGGTGTTCTTGGTGATAGGCAGCGGCAGGTTGCCGGCGACCGTTCAAGCGACCTCTACCGCGTCTCCTTCCCCCACTCCATTGCCAGCCTGGTTCACTGAAACAACAGAATTGAGCCAAATATCTGTCGAATACACATTTCAGCAACCGACAGTGGAGCGCGCAGGAGAATACGACCGGGTCCTGATTCCCAGCCTGCCCAACCACGGCGAACCAGGCGCGCCCGTCCTGCCGTTCGAGACGGCCAGGATTCTGCTGCCCAGCGGTACAAAAGTCCAATCTATCGAGGTTGTGACCGGCGACGGCGGCGCGCTAGAGGGAAGCTATCGCGTCGAACCGGGGCAGGAATTGATTCCGACACGCTTCACCCCTGGGAATACAGACACGCGCCCCAACCCAACGATCTATCACTCTACGGAACAGTTTCCGGGCCAGCTTTACTCTTTCGTGTCCGCGCAAAAGCTGACGGGCTATACCATCCTGCTTCTGCAACTCTACCCCGTGCAGTACACGCCTGACAGCGGAGAACTGACTTACTATCGCAGCCTGACGGTCAACGTGACGGTGGGCCAAGCGCGTTCCGGCCCACTTCAATCCAATATGCTGCGGGCCGTCCCCGGAGATGCGGAGCGAGTGCGAGATCTGGTTGACAATCCACAATCGCTCGACACGTACCCAGACGCCACAGCCAAAAAGGAAGAGCAACTATCCGCGTCACTCGTAGACCTTGCCGACCCATACGACTATATACTCATCACCAGCGCGGCTCTGAGCAGCACCTTCCAAACGCTCGTGGACTGGAAAGCGAGCAAGGGGCTGGCGGCCCGTATCTTTACCACAGAAGACATCTATGCCAACTATACCGGCTACGATAGCGCGGAACAACTGCGCAACTTTATCGTTGACGCCTACACCACCTGGGCCGCCAGCAGCCATCCCCTGCAATACGTCGCGCTGGGCGGCGATACAGAGATCATCCCCATCCGGATCGTCCACGTCGAATACGGCAGCTACTCTACCGACATGCCGGTGGACCTGTACTATGGCGGGCTGGACGGCGATTGGGACGCCGACGGCGATCACAACTATGGCGAACCATCTGGCGCTGGCACAGAAGGCGAGGAGGTTGACTTTTTCGCCGAGGTGTACGTGGGGCGGCTGACCGTAGAGACCACCCTGGAGGCGGCGAACATTGTCAGCAAGACCCTGAGCTATGAGCAAAACCCCACTGCCGATTATCTCGATCGGGCGCTGTGGCTGGGTAACAAGTTGAACGACTCTCCCCTCACCTGGGGCGGCGATAGCAAAGACCTCATCTCTAACCTGGCCCCACAATATAACGTGACCGCGCTCTACCAGCGCGACGGCACGTACAGCACAAGCAGCGTGATCGCCGAGATGAACGCCGGTGTGCATCTGGTCAATTTCGACGGCCACGGGAATCAAAACTGTTGTCCTTTGAACAACTCGCGAGTGAGCGCGCTCACCAACGACAAATACTTTTTGCATTACAACCTGGGGTGTAACACCGCTTGCTTCGATTGGTCCAGCGACGAGACAGTGGCCGAGTATTATCTTTTCACCGCGCACGGCGCTTTCGCCTACATCGGCAACACGCGCTATGGCTGGTACTCACCGGGTTCTACCAATGGGTCTGGCAACCAACTCGACCGGCGATTCTTTAACTTTGCGGTGAACACGGACGCCCACAACATCGGCAAGGCGCTGCAACTGGCTAAAGAGGACTATTACCCCGGCCACCGCTGGAGCATCCTCACCCTTTCCCTGCTTGGTGATCCCGAAACCCCGCTCGTGACCGAGTTGCCCGTCCCGGTCGCCAACATCAGCGCGCCCAAAGGGGGTAGCACGCTCAAACACAGCGTGGATGTCGTCGGCAGTGCCACAGCGGGGTACGCCGCCGGCGCGACATTTGCCCACTACCTGGTAGAGTATGGCGCGGGTAACAACCCGTCCAGTTGGACGCAGGTCGGGGTCACAGCTACCGTCACAGTGACCGATGGGACATTGGCGACCTGGGACACCACCTCGCTGGCCGACGGAACATACACCGTCCGGCTCACAGTAGAGGATGACGCCGGTAAGACCAGTTCAGACCGCGCCATCGTGACGACAGATAACTTTTACATCACCGCCCCCACGGGCGGCGAACTCGTCCGCGGCGGTGACACGCTCACCATCACCGGCTCCGCGCTGGGCAGCGATTTGCAGAACTATGTGCTCGAATATAGTCGCGGCGCCAGCCCCAGCAGTTGGACGTTTATTTTCAGTTCGACCGTTCCCGTGACCGACAGCGTGCTACTGGCCTGGGACACCTCGGTCATCACCGCGGCCGACGACTATACCATTCGACTGACCCGCAACGGCAGCGCGCACAACGCATCCACGCAAGTGACAGTCCACATTGACCCCGACTGGCAGGCCGGTTGGCCCCAAGCGGTGAACTATCGGCTCGTTCCGCCCTCCCTGGCCGTCGGCGACATAGACGGGGACGGCAACCCCGAACTGGTGGCGACCACGGGCAAGTATGGCTATTACAGCACCTACGTCTACGCCTGGCATCACGACGGCGCGCCGGTCGCGGGCTGGCCGCGCTGGGTGTCTGGCGCGCGGGCGTCCGCCCCGGTGCTGGCTGATATAGACAGGGATGGCGACCTGGAGATCATCGTCGGCTCCTACGACGACAAAGTCTACGCCTGGCATCACGATGGCAGCACGGTCTCCGGGTGGCCTCAGCAAACCGGAGGCGACGTACACGGATCCCCGGCCGTGGCAGACCTGGACGGCGACGGCGGCCTGGAAATCGTGGCCGGTTCGTTGGATGGAAGCCTCTACGTCTGGCACTATGACGGCACGCCGATGACCGGCTGGCCGCAGGCCGCTGGGGATAAACTCTACACCTCCCCGGCCCTGGGCGACCTGGACGGCGACGGAGATTGGGAAATCGTGGCGGCGCGCACTGGCGCGGTCTATGCCTGGAACCACGACGGCACACCGGCAACCGGATGGCCCATCACAGTGACCGGCATCACGACCGACGTACTCGCTTCCCCGGCCCTGGGCGACATTGGCGGCGACGGCAACCTGGAGATCCTGCTCGCGACGGGAAACCAGGTCTACGCCTGGCATCACGATGGAACGTCCGTCGCCGGCTGGCCGCAGGCCGTCGCTGGGCCGATTCAATCCTCCCCGGCCCTGGGCAATCTGGATGGCGTCGCTGGCCTGGAAATCGTCGCCGGCTCCGACCAGGTCTACGCCTGGCACGCCGATGGAAGCGCCGTCGCCGGCTGGCCGGTGGCCGTGACGCAACACACCAACTCCTCGCCCATCCTGGGCGACGTCAGCGGCGATGGGAACGTGGACGTGGTGATCGGCGCGGGGGACGAGGACGAGCACATCTACGCCTGGGGGGCCGACGGCGCGGCCCTCACCGGCTGGCCTCGCTGGGTTCCGGCCTTTGATGGTTCAGGGGATCACTTCGAGCGACTATCGTCGCCGCTGCTAACCGACCTGGATCAGGATGGCGACGTCGAAATCGCCATCGGGGCCGAAAGCCACGTCATCGTCTACGACCTGGAGGCGACGAACAGCGTCACCACAGAGTGGCCCACGTTCCAGCACGATCCGTGGCTCACCGGCTGGTACACCGACAGTCTGCCCAATCTCCCGCCTTTCGTCCGGGACGCGCGAGCCGATCCCTGGTACGTGGTCCCCGGCGGGGTGGTGACTATCAGCGCCAGGATCACCGACGAGGACGGCGTGGCATCCGTCACGGTGGAGATCGAAAGTCCAGATGAGACAGTGCTCGCCGCGCTCGCCCTCTATGACGACGGCGCGCACGGCGATGGAGCCGCTGGCGACGGCATCTACGGCGTCACCTGGACGGTTCCCCTGACCAAACAGGATTACCTGGTGGACATCACCGCCGCCGACACCCTTGCCCACGCTTACGCCCACGATAACATCACGGACTTTACCACGCGGGATGTGCCCTACGTTCAATACTATACCCACACCATCAACCGGGAGGACGCCAACCAGGATGGCCTCGTCAACCCCGGTGAATTTGTCGAGTGCTCGCTCACCCTGGAAAATCGGGGAGCGATCAACACATCCAGCGTGACCGCGACGCTTTCCACCAACGACGAGTACATCTGGTGGTACAACACCAACCCCATCACTTTTGGCGCCATCATCACGGGCAGCACCGCGACCAGCGGCGACCACGAGTTCTACTTTCACGTCAGCAGCTTTTGCCCGCATAGCCACACAGTGGCCTTTGACCTCGCCATTGAGGGCGCGCCAGGCTATGCCTGGAGCGACAGTTTTGACGTGACCGTCGTTGACACCATGGGGCCGGAAATTTTTGGAGCCTCTGTCCAATC
>QMOE01000258.1 GCA_003648125.1 Chloroflexota bacterium | reverse complement strand
CGAGAGGACGGCGGAATAACAGGCGCGAGTTTGAAACGGCCAGTACGCTGGTCTTGGGCCGGGCGCGGGTCGGGCAGCGGTCTAAAACTCGCTATTCGCTACTCGCCATTCGCAATTTGTCGCTGTTGCTGCTGATCGTGGTAATCGCCGGGTTGCTGTGGCTGACGCTCGATGACCGCTTTTACATTTATCACGCTGACGTGGTGGGCGCGGTTCGGACGTCGCCGGAGGAGGTCTTTCGGGCCAGCGGGTTGCTGGGGCTGCACGTTATGTGGGTGCGGCCTGGCGAGGTCGAATCCCGCATTTTGGCTGAGCTGCCGGGGCTGGAAAGCGCACGGGTCGCCTGCGGGTTGCTGGATGATTGTGCCATCACAGTCGTCGAGCGGCAGCCGAGAGTGATGTGGAACGAGAATGGGCAGTTGTGGTGGATTGATGCCGGGGGCGTCGTTTTTCCCGCACCGGGGACGCTGCCGGAGGGTTGGCTGATCCAGGGGCCGCTGCCCCGGGAGGAGGACGGCCGGCTGGACGAGCGCGTGCGTGTCGCGCTGACCGAGTTGTGGTCGCTAGAAGCGGATGTGCCGCAATCGCTCTACTACGTGCCGGGCCGGGGGCTGATGTTCACCGCTGAGCGAGGCTACCGCGTGATTTTGGGACAGGGGCCGGGAATGGCCGAACGGCTGCAAGTGCTGGCGTGCTTGATGACTGACCTTGAGGCGCGTAGCTTGATGCCTCAATTTGTGGATGTGCGTTTTCCTGGCGCGCCATATTATTCGCTGACGAACGAATGGTAGAATCCAAGATGTAGAGATTTGAGGTTTGGAGATTTGAAAATCACCAAATCAAAAATCGAGAAATTAAAAATCATGGAACGGACAATCGTAGGCATTGACGTAGGTGGCAGCAAAGTGTGCGCGTTGGTAGGCGACGTGGACGACGACGGTGCTCTGCGCGTGATTGGCGTGGGGTCGGTGCCCTCGCGCGGCGTCCGCCAGGGGGTGGTGGTCAACGTGGCAGACGCCACGGCGGCCATTACAGCCTCTATTGATAAAGCCGAGCGCACGTCGGGGTACAAGATCGAGCGAGCTTATGTTGGCATCAGCGGCACGCACATTGCCTCTCTCAACAGCCGGGGGGTGGTCGGCATTTCCCGCCGCGAGCACGGCATCATGGTGGAGGATGTGGATCGGGCGCTGGACGCCGCGTATGCCATCGCGGTGCCGCACAATCAGGAAGTGCTGCACGTGATTCCCAGGGGGTATATCGTGGATGGGCAGGGTGGCGTGCGCGATCCGGTGGGGATGTATGGTTATCGCTTGGAGGTGGAGACCCACATCGTCACCGGTTCCAGCACTTGCATCCAGAATTTGGTCAAGTGCGTGGAGGAGGCCGGGGTGGAGGTGGACGAGCTGGTCTTGACGAGTCTGGCCGCCGGCAACGCCGTACTCACGGACACCGAGCGCGAGATGGGGGTCGTGCTGGCCGACATCGGCGCGGGCACCACCGACATTGCGGTTTTCATTGACGGCTCGGTCTGGCACACGGTTACGCTGGGGATAGGCGGTGAGTACGTCACCGGGGATATCGCCATTGGTCTGCGATTGCCGCCAGACGTGGCCGAGCAGATCAAGATAGAGCACGGTCATGCCCGTGCCGCTCAGGTGCCTCCTGATGAGCGGTTCACCGTAGCGGCCTTTGGCGACGAAGCGCCCTATGCCGTGCCACGCTGGAAGCTGGCGGAAATCATCGAAGCGCGGGCGGAAGAGATTCTTTCGATGGTGTATCAAGAAATCAAACGTTCGGGGTACGATGGTTTGTTGCCAGCGGGGGTCGTGCTGTGCGGTGGCACGGCTCAGATGTCTGGCATCCAAGAGTTGGGACGTGATATTATCGGGTTGCCGGTGCGGGTAGGCCCGCCTCGGCTACTTCGCGGTCTCGTAGACAAAATTTCTAATCCGGCCTACGCGGTGAGCGCAGGGCTGATAGATTGGGGGTTGACGATGGACACGCGCCCTCAGCTACGCAAGCCTGTTCCAGGTGCGGGGAGGCGCTTTTTCAATTGGTTCCGGGCACTCCTGCCCTAATCACTAGTCACGGAAGATATAGGAGGAGCAAAATGTACACGGCATCCCAAGCAGAGAGTTTCGCACAGATTCGAGTTGTTGGCGTGGGAGGTGGCGGCAGCAACGCCGTCAATCGTATGATCGGCGAGGGGTTGAGCGGTGTTGATTTTATAGCGATCAACACCGACGCTCAGGCGCTCATGCTCTCCGACGCTCCCAAGCGCGTGCGCATCGGCGACAAGTTGACGCGCGGATTGGGCGTGGGAGGGGATCCAGACCTGGGTCGCAAGGCGGCGGAAGAATCGTCCGACGAGTTGCAACAGGTTTTGGAAGGCTCCGATATGGTGTTCATTACCGCCGGTATGGGGGGCGGTACTGGCACCGGCGCTGCGCCCGTCGTCGCCCGCATCGCCAGAGAGATGGGTGCTCTGTCCATCGGCGTCGTCACCCGCCCCTTTAGTTGGGAGGGTTCGGTGCGGTCGGAGGCGGCACAGGTTGGGGTTGAGCAGTTCAAGCAGGATGTGGACACGCTGATCGTGATTCCCAACGACCGGCTGCTGGAAATCACGGATAAGCGAGTCAGCCTGCAGGATGCGTTCTCTCTGGCAGACGATGTGCTGCGCCAGGGCGTTCAGGGCATCTCGGAACTGATCACTGTGCCTGGTTTGATCAACCTGGACTTTGCCGATGTGCGGACGATCATGTCTCAGGGTGGGGCGGCGCTGATGGCGGTGGGGCACGCCAGTGGCGATAACCGGGCCATCGAGGCTTCGCAACAGGCTATCTCCAGCCGGCTTTTGGACATCACGATTGATGGCGCGCGTGGCATTCTCTTCAACGTCACCGGCGGGCCGGACCTGAGCCTGTTCGAGGTCAACGAAGCGGCTTCGATCATCAAGCAGACCGCGCATCCCGACGTGAACCTCATCTTTGGGGCCGTGATTGACGAGAATATGGGTGAGGAGATTCGCATCACCGTCATCGCCACCGGTTTTGATCAGACAGAGCCGCGGCCTCGCGCAACACGGGCGGTGTTCAGTGACAAGGTTGAATTTCCGATGCCAGCCTTTGATAAGGATGATCTAGAGGTTCCGGCCTTTCTACGCCGTCGTGGTTAGCGCCCAAAATCATACGGCGTCCTTCCGATACATTGGGCCTCTCTGGCAGGCGGATGAAGCCGCGTCTGTCTGGTGGTGTTGATATGACTGATTTGGTTGAACTCTTGCAGCAGTGTGGAAAGGAGAAAAAGCTCTCTCCGGGCCAAGTGTTGTGCTATCAGGGTGCGGCGAGTGACGGTGCGTATTACGTCAAGTGGGGACGACTGGGGGCCTACTGGGAAGATCAGGGCACTGTTTATCTCCTTTCCGAAATCGTGCCGGGGAACCTGGTGGGCGAACTGGGAGCTACTACCGGTTGGTCCCGCACGGCCACGGTCAAGGCCGAAGAGGAATCGTGTGTCATTCACATCTCTGAGGTTGATTTCCGCCGCTTGCTGAAGGAAGCCCCTGATCTGGCAGCCAAAGTTATCTGCCAGGTGGGGGAGCGGCTTGCCCGTGGGGATGTAGCGCGGGTCACTCTTGGCCGTTCCTATCAGCAAGCCATGGATCGGGTGCAGACGTTGCGCTCTGAGAAGGAGCACGTGGAAGAGCTTTTGCGCCTGCGGGAGGAATTGGCCGACATGATCGTGCATGACCTCCGCAACCCCCTGGGGGTGATTTTTAGCGTCCTGGAACTGCTGGAGAACGAACTGGCGTCCGAGGGCAAGTCGGAATACCTGGACTCGTTGATGGAGACGATGGGGCGATCGGTGTTGCGGATGCAACGTCTGGTGGGGACGCTGTTGGATATTGCTCGTCTGGAGGAAGGGGGGATGATGCTCCATCACGTCCCGCTGGACATGGCTGCCCTTGTTGAAGATGTGGTGGCAGAAGAGCGTCCCCTGGCCGGGAACCACGGTGTGACATTAGAGAGCCTGCTGCACGTGGACTTGCCCCCGGTGTTGGCCGACCGTGATGTTCTGCAACGGGTGCTGGTCAATCTTGTAGATAACGCGCTCAAGTTTACTCCTGGTGGAGGGCATGTGTGGGTGAAAGCCCACCCTCAGGCCGGGGAGGTGTGGGTGGAGGTAGTGGATACCGGGCCTGGTATTCCTCCAGGGGAGCAGAAGCGCATCTTTGAAAAGTTCACCCACGTGCGGGGGCGGAAAGAGAGCGGAAGAGGCTTGGGACTGGGATTGACTTTCTGTCGTATGGCTGTAGAAGCCCATGACGGGCGCATCTGGGTCGAGGATGGCCCGCAGGGGGAGGGGAGCAGCTTTGTCTTTGCTCTGCCCCAGATTCAAGAGAAGGCCGGGCATTGAATCGCCTGTGAGTGTGTATTTTCCCCACGTGTAGAGGCGGCGGAACCAGTTGCCTCTACCACGAGCACCCCAATTCTAAACTTGATTTTTTACGTTCTTGGGCATGGTTCATTTTCGCCCCTCAAGGAGCAAAAACAACTTTACACTTTCGTGGACGCCGATTTAGCAACTACTCAGGCCAATGAAGCAAGCGCTGGTTGAGTAGCCGCCACGTTTTTTATGGCGGCGTATCGAAACCCTTGTACTGAGCCTGTCGAAGTGAAGCGAGCGCCTTTTGCGGCTGATTTTGCCTTCCCTGAGCCGCCTGCTCGGTTTCGACTTGT
>QMOE01000257.1 GCA_003648125.1 Chloroflexota bacterium | reverse complement strand
TGGGGCAAATTGGAAATTTGCCCTACGTTGCCCAGCACCTCGCCCACGCGGGCGATTTCTTCTTCCGTATTGTAGCAGTGGGGTGAGATGCGGATGTATTGCTCGCGCTTCGAGGCCACAATCTTGGCGTCGGTCAGCTTTTGGAATGCCTCGTCCACGTCACCGGGGACGATGAAGGAGACGATTGCCGATCTCCGTTTAGGCTCCAGATTGCTGATGATGCCATAGTTGCGCTGTTTGAGGTCCTCGATCAACATGTCCGTCAGGTGCAGCGTCCAGCGCTCGATGGCCGGGATGCCGATTTCCATCAAAAAGCGCACCGCTGCCAACAGGCCGATCTGCCCGATGGTATTGGCGCTGCCGAGTTCAAAGCGGCGGGCGTCGGGCAGAAAAGTCAGATTGTAGTCGCGCCAATTTTCCCATCCGCTCACGCTGATGCAGCCGGCGAAGGGAGGCTGGATTTCGTCCAGCAACCCCTGGCGGCAATAGATAAAGCCCTGGCCTTTGGGGCCCATCAGCCATTTTGGGCCGCCGCAGGAGAGAAAGTCAATCTGACACGCCTGGACATCTAATGGTGTTACACCCAGTGCTTGGATCCCATCCACGACAAAATAGCTCTCGTGCTCCCGGCACCACGCACCCAGGGCCGGCAGGTCGCTCTTAAAGCCGGTGAGGAACTCGACGGCGCTGACGGCCACTACGCGGGTACGTTCGTCGGCGTATCTCTCCAGAGCCTCGACCGTCAACCCGCCGCCGTCGTGGGGGATGCAGCGGGCCTCGATTCCCTTTCGCTGGAGGTTCATCCAGGGGTAGACGTTGGCGGGGAATTCCATATCGCAGTAGATGATGTTATCCCCTTCTTTGAGCGGCAGTCCGTTGGCGATGATGTTGAGCCCCTCGCTGGTGTTCTGCACGAAGGCGATTTCTTCGGGCGTGCCGTTGATCAGCCAGGCCAGGATAGAGCGTAGATCGTCGGGGATAGTCTCGTATCTATTCTTGCGGTTGAATATCACTCCCCGGTCGGCGATGAATTTGGACATGGCGACGCGCACGGGATTTGGTAACGGTGCTACCGCTGCGTGGTTCAAGTAGGTGCAGTGATTGGTGACTGGGAACGCAGCCCGTAGGGCTTGTACGTTCAGGTGTTGGGATTGGGTATTGCTGTGAGCCATTTTTTCCTCCACTGGTGATTATATTATACTATTGGTTATCAGAAGCGGCAACAAGGGCATGTCGTCCCCCCAGGTGTGCGTCATTGGAGCCGTAAGGGCGAGGCGCTGCCTCGCTTCTCCCTCGGCGGGGACGCTTGCATTTGCGCCGCCTGCGAGTATAATGGACAACAATTGCACAAGGAGTTGAATCTGGTTGATGTTACGAGGACTGTTCAAGAAAAACGATGGCCCGAACCGGCGCGAGATCGCCCGCTTGCAAAAGATAGTCGAGCGCATCAGCGCGCTGGAGCCGGAATTCGAACTGCTGGACGACGCCCAACTGCGGGCCAAGACGGACGAGTTTCGCCGGCGTCTGGAAGAGGGCGAGACGCTCGACGATGTCCTGATTGAGGCGTTCGCGGCCACGCGCGAGGCGGCCAAGCGCACCATCGGTATGCGTCACTATGACGTGCAACTGATCGGTGGTATCATTCTCCACCGGGGGACGATTGCCGAGATGAAGACCGGTGAGGGGAAGACGCTCGTCGCTACGCTGCCGCTCTATCTCAACGCGCTGGCGGGAAGGGGCGTTCACCTGGTCACGCCCAACGACTATCTCTCTAAAGTGGGCGTGCAGTGGATGGGGACGATCTATCATGCCCTGGGCCTGTCGGTGGGAGTGATTCAGTCCGCCGCTGTTGATCCCAACCGGGGCTCCTTTCTCTTCGACCCTGGCTATCCTTCGGCGGATGACCGTTTCCTCAACCTGCGTCCCGTCTCCCGGCGCCAGGCGTACCAGGCCGACATCACCTACGGCACCAACAACGAGTTCGGCTTTGATTATCTGCGCGACAACATGGCCCGCGATTTGAGCGAGCGGGTGCAGCGGGAGCTTTACTATGCCATCGTTGACGAGGTGGATAATATCCTGATTGACGAAGCGCGCACGCCGCTCATCATCTCCGGCCCGGCCGAGGAATCGTCCGAGCTTTATCGTCGCTTTGCCGGCATCGTGCCCCGCTTGCGAGCCAGCAGCCCCAAAAGCGTCGAGGATGACGATCCGGACGGCGACTATGCGGTTGAGGAACGGACGCGCGTCGTCACGCTGACGGATCGGGGAGTGGAGCGCGTCGAGCAGGCGCTCCCGGAGCTTGGAGATGGGGAGAGCATTTACGATCCCAAGCACGTCCACATGCTGCCCTACCTCGACAATGCGTTACGTGCTCACGTCACCTACAAGCGGGACAAGGATTACATCGTCAAGGATGGCGAGGTAATCATCGTAGACGAGTTCACGGGCCGGTTGATGCACGGGCGGCGCTTTTCCGAGGGGCTGCATCAGGCTATCGAGGCGAAGGAGGGCGTGCAGGTACGCCGCGAAAGTCTGACCTATGCCACCATCACGTTCCAGAACTATTTCCGCATGTACGAGAAACTGGCCGGCATGACCGGCACGGCCAAGACGGAGGAGGAAGAGTTTCAGAGAATCTACAACCTGGACGTGGCGGTGCTCCCCACGAACGTCGAATATCGCGCGGACTATGGCGATCTGAACACGCGCGAACGGCGGACGAGCGAGATTGAGGGGGTTTCCTTCGCCGGGGTGCTGAACGGGCGCGGCGACGTGGCTGTGACTACGTATGAGCCGGCCGACGGGGACGGGCGGCTGTACTTTAAGCGGCTTGATCTGATGGACGTGATTTACTCCACCGAGAAGGCCAAATTCCGGGCCGTGGTGGACGAGATCGCGGCCTTGCACGAGGCGAACCGCCCGGTGCTGGTTGGCACTATCGCTATTGAGACTTCGGAGCGGCTCTCGCGCATGCTCAAACGGCGGGGCGTTCCCCATCAGGTGCTCAACGCCAAGTATCACGAGGATGAGGCGGTGATCATCGCGCAGGCTGGGCGCCCCGGCGCGGTGACGATTGCCACAAATATGGCCGGTCGAGGCGTGGACATCAAGCTGGGTGGTGACCCGGAGGGAGTGGCCCGCCAGCAGATGCGCAAGGAAGGCATTGACCTGACTGAAATTCCTCAGATGCAATGGAATCAGGCGCTGGACTTGTTGCGCCAGGGGCAGGACGTGACCGAGGTTTACCCCGACCGCTGGGCGCAAGTCCTTGCCGGAGCGGTGAGCGATTGCGCCGCCGACCGCGACCGTGTGGTGGGGATGGGAGGGCTGCACATCCTGGGTACCGAGCGCCACGAGGCGCGGCGGATTGACAACCAGTTGCGCGGCCGGGCCGGCCGCCAGGGCGACCCCGGCTCTTCCCGGTTCTACATTTCACTCGAGGATGATTTGATGCGCCGCTTTGGCGGTGATCGGGTGCAGAGCCTGATGGACCGGGCCGGCATGGATGATATGCCGCTCGAGTTTGGCATCCTCAGCAAGACCATCGAATCGGCGCAGATGCGGGTGGAGGGGTACAACTTTGACATCCGCAAGCACGTGTTAGAGTACGACGATGTGGTCAACAAGCAGCGCGAGGTAATCTATGCCCAACGGCAGCAAGTGCTGAGTGCGTCTGACCTGCGCGACCAGGTGTTGCGCATGGTGCAGGAGGAAGTCGCCCGCGTCGTGGCTACCCATACACCTGGCCCCGACCCCGATGATTGGGACCTGCGCGGCCTGTACGGTGAACTGCGGCTCTTTTTCCCGCTGCCGTCCGATTTCAACTATCGCAAATGGGGAGGACTTGAGCCTGCTGAAATAAAGGAGCAATTATTCGAGATGGCCGAGCGTGCCTACGACGGGATCAATCGTGCCGTCGGGCATCAGGTATATCGGCAGGCGGTGCAGGAGGACGTGACGCTGAGCACGCTGGCGCAAAGCAGTGACCCGGCGCGGCGGATGGCCTA
This sequence comes from Chloroflexota bacterium, assembly GCA_003648125.1. The sequence goes on along the minus strand of QMOE01000257.1, from coordinate 736 downwards.
TCGCTTGCTGGTCGAACGGCTGGGCGGAGAGCCGGGTGAGGATGTGGCTGCTCAATCCCTGCGCCGGCTGGCGGAGGAGATCAGGTCGCAGGTCGAAGAATCGTTCGTGGATGCTTATACGCTTTTCCGGGATCGTCAGTTGATGCTGCGGGCGGTGGATGGTCTGTGGGTGCGGCATCTCACTGACCTGGATGCTCTGCGGGAGGGCATTGGACTGCGGGCGTTTGGTCAACAGAACCCGCTCGTGGCCTATCGCAAGGAAGCGCACGAGATGTACCAGGCTCTGCTGGCCCGTATTCAGGAGACGGTGGCACGCTCTGTCTACCTGGCGCCGCAGACTCTGGTCACCCGGCCTGGGGCAAGGAACCGTCGGCAGTTGCAGGCGGTGCGGCCCCGCGTGCTGAGAGAGGGGGGATCACAGCCGGCTCGGTCTCGACCGCAGTCGGTTAAAACATCATCTGAGGGACGGACAGTGGGACGTAACGATCCTTGCTGGTGTGGCAGCGGTAAAAAGTACAAGCATTGTCATATGCGGCAGGATATGGAGGAGCAGCGAGGCTCAGTCGCCGCTACCCGACCACCTAAAGGGCCTGGGCGGAAGCAGCGACGACGGCGCTAAGGATCCGTGATTAAATAATTTGCCCATTTCCGGACAAGTATAGCGCCGGTTGAGTAGGAGTGACTTGGGTTGAGCCTGTCGAAACATACGCTGCGGCACGAAAAGCGTGTGCCTCCG
>QMOE01000256.1 GCA_003648125.1 Chloroflexota bacterium | reverse complement strand
GTCAGACCGGCCTTGCGGGCCAACTCTAGCAATTCCTCCTCCTCGCCGGAGAACCCTTTGCCTACGACCAGCAGTCGCGCCTCCGGCACTCGTTTTTGCACTCGTTTCAATACCTCGACGACGCGGGACACGGGAAATTCAAAGAACCTCGTGTACAGCAGGATGCAGGATGCAGGATGCAGGATTCTCGCCCCCTGCTTCTTGCCTCCTGTCCCCTGCCTCTTGCCTCCTGTCCCCTGCTTCTTGCCTCTTGCTTCCTGCTCTGTGCCATTGGGTACGTAAAAGACCCGCTCTGGGGGAATGCCCATCGCCCAGACCAGCCCCTCCAGCGCGCGGCTGGCGACGGTGACAGCGTCGGCGTGAGTCAGTCCCCAGCGTTCCTGCCAGGCGAAAAATCGCCGCTGGGCCGGCGTGTAGCCGCCGATCTCGTTCCAGCCGCCGGAACCTTCCCAGTCATCCGAATCCACCACCAGCCGGGGACGGCGCGCGCGGGGGAGGCGGGCCAGCAGCCAATGGACCAGTCCGCTGTAGGCTTTGGGTTTGAAGAGATGTATCACGTCGGGATGGAGAGCCATCGCGCGGCGGGCCAGCCGGAGAGCGGTCAGCAGGTGAAAGAGACCGGGGATGCCCGGCGGCAGGAGGATGTTCTCAACCGCGACGTTGTCCTCTTCCCAGCGCCGTCCGCCCTCCTCCGGGTTCTGCCAGGGCGGGAGCAGCAAGGTGACAGCGTGACCGCGGGCGGCCAGCGATTTTGCCATCGGTAGCGCGCGCGCGCTCATTGTACCTCGTGACCGCAGCCCAAAGGGGCCGATCATTACGATTTTCATAGTCCGCAGTATACCCGATGACTTTTATTGAGGCAAGGTCGCGCGTGCGTCCCCGCCCGCATGCGGCCAAGATGGCCGCGCTCCAATGACTGTGTTCCACGGCGCGCAATAAAATGACGCACATCCCTCGCAATGTGCGGAACCCTGGTCTTGCAATACGGTGGTCTGCGTGGTACAATCTGGTCAGGCGAATCGTTAATTTGCATTGCCGCCGGGCTGGAGGAGTGGACGATGATGGGCACAGCGAGAGAATTGGTAGAGCGACTAAAGGGGCCGCCGCCGTTGCCGTTGGACGACGACCTGCGGCGCGACCTGCTGCAACTGTTGTTGATTCCATCGCAACAGCGCAAGATGACCTATGACGAGTTCCTGGCCTGGGCCGGCGAGGACACATTGGCTGAGTGGGTGAACGGAGAGGTGATAATGTCTAGTCCGGCTTCGAGGAAACATCAGCAGATATCGGATTTTCTCATCAGCGTGATGCGAGCATTCGTTGAGCAACACGATTTAGGAGTGGTTCTAAGCGCTTCTTTCCAGATGAAATTGGCTCGTTCTGGCCGCGAACCTGACCTGCTATTCGTGGCTCAGGAGCATCTGGAGCGTCTCAGAGAGACCTATTTGGACGGCCCGGCTGATTTGGCGGTCGAGATAATCTCGCCGGAGAGCATAGGACGCGACCGGGGGGAGAAATTCCGTGAGTACGAAGAGGCTGGCATCCCCGAGTATTGGCTGATCGACCCGCAGCGGGAGCAGGCCGAGTTCTATCGCCTCGGCGATCAGGGACGTTACCGTTTGATCTCGCCGGACAAAGAGGGCATGTACCACTCTGAAATGTTGCCCGGTTTCTGGCTGCGCGTGGATTGGCTGTGGCAGCTTCCGCGAGTGCTGGACGCGTTGCGGGAGTTGGGGCTTATTTAGGGTGAGAAACCAGGTTTTTTCCGAAAATCCTGGTTTCTTTTTGCAACTCTCAATCCACCGTCAGCGTTTTGCTCAGATTGCGCGGAAAGTCAGGGTCGTAACCCCGAGCCAGGCTGAGCCGGTAGGAGAGCAGTTGTAGTGGCAGGGTCGCCAGCAGCGGATTGAAGAGCGGGCCGGCCGAAGGCAGCAGAATCAGATCGTCGGCGTTGACCCGCAGTTGCTCGTTCTCCTCTCCGATGACGATGGCCCGTCCGCCCCGGCAGGTGGTCTCATTGATGCCGCTCACCAGCAGCGACACGTCCTCCGGCCCGGCGACAAAGATGACCGGGTAGCCCTCGTACACGGCCGAGAGCGGCCCGTGCTTGAACTCGGTCGAGAGCATGCCCTCGCAGTGAGCGTAGGTCACCTCCTTGAGCTTGAGCGCGCCCTCTAGCGCGATGGGGTAGGTGAGGCCATAGCCCAGGCAGTAGAGATCGTCATGCCCGGCCAAATTCGGCTCCAGCGCTGCCACCTGCGGCTCGACCATTCCTAACGTCTCCTCCAACAGTTCCGGCAGGCGGGCCAGCGGCGCGGTGGAATGTCCCCCCATCCGCAGCGCCAGGTACAGGAAGGCCGCCGCCTGGTTGGTGAAAGTCTTGGTGGCCGGGACGCTGATCTCGTAGCCGCAGACCAGGGGCAGATAGTACTCGCTCTCGTTCATCAGCGTGGAGCCGAGCACGTTGACCAGCCCCAGCACTCCCATCCCCCGCTCCTGCGCGATCTCAAGCGCGTTGAGCACGTCTTTGGTCTCCCCGCTCTGGCTGACGAAAATCCCCACGTCCTCCGGCCCCAGCGCCGGCCCGTACTGGGGGATGAACTGGGGAGCCAGCACTGGGATGGCGGCCCGTCCGGCCAGCCGGGCCAGGTAGACCGCGCCCAGCATACAAGCGTGATAGCTGGTGCCGCAGCCGACCAGGTAGAGGTGACGGGCTTTTGCCATACGCTCGACCATCGGCGCGACGTGGGCCGAGGCCTCCAGCAGGTGGATCAGTTCCCCCGCCACGCCGGGCTGCTCGTGAATCTCTTTGAGCATAAAGTGGGAATAGCCGCCCTTCTCAGCCGCTTTCATACTCTCGTTGACTTGCTCAATCTCCCGCTCGACGAGGCTGCCATCATCCACACGTCGCAGTTCCACACCGTCGGCCCGGAGGATGACGATCTCGCCGTCTTGCACGCGCAGGATGCGGCGGGTGAGCGGCAGGATGGAAGGCAGGTCGGAGGAGATGCAGGTGAATTCCTCGGCCAGGCCGGCCACCAGGCCTGAGCCTTTTTTGAAGGCGTACAGCCGCTCCTCGCCTACGCGCCCGATGACGAAGGCGTAATCCCCCTCCAGGTCGTGGTAGGCGCGGCGGATCGCCTCCACCATGTCGTACCCCTGGTCCACGTATCGCTCCACGGCGTGGACGCAGGACTCGCCGTCGTTGGTCGAGCGGACGGTCATCCCCTCGGCGATGAACTGTTGGCGCAGGGCGACGTTGTTGACCACGTTGCCGTTGTGCGCGCCCACCAGGTCGCCGTCGGAATCCAGGTGGGGCTGTGAGTTGATCTGGGAGGGAGCGCCAAAGGTGGCCCAGCGCAGTTGAGTGATGCCGCGCCGCCCGACCATCTCGGCGAACCGCAGCCGCGCCGCCACCTCATCCACTTTGCCCACGTCCTTGCGCAGGTCAATTGTGCCGTCGTCGTGCAGCGTGGCGCAGCCGACCGAATCGTATCCCCGGTAGGAAAGCCGCAGCCCAGCCTCGGTCAGAATCTGGCCCAGGGGTTGTTCTTTTTCTACAACGATGCCGAAAATGCCGCACATAAGTCTCCTTGCTCAAAAGGTGTACCGTTGTCAAGATGTAGGGCAAGTTGGCAACTTGCCAGAACGCAATTTACCATGGATGCTTGCTATCCGCTTACGCTACGGATGGCCGAAACGACGATCAAAGCTGGCAAAAATCAGGGCTTGGTCTGACCAAGCCCTGAAAGTGGGTCTATTTTTTTGTCTGATCGTTACCCACGGCTGGCCCGTGATCGGTTAGCTTGGCGGCGGTTCAACACATTTGACCGAGCATGAGGGCCATCGAGGAGCAAAATTAACTTGTTCGGTACATTACGTCCCAACAAGATGTCATCGTTTTGATCGTCTGCGACGACATCAATAGCGGGCAAGCGTTGCCCTGCAATTTCCAGGTCTACCAGGTAGACGGATACGGGGTGGGATGCTCCCCAATGACTGCGTAAACTTGTGGTGTAAGTCGCATCAGCATCAATAGCTTGCAGGTGCGCGGCTGGGATGATGGTAATGTCGGCACCGGTATCTATCAGACCTGGCAGGGCTGATGTGGCAGCCTCATTTTCGATCTGGTGGATGATGACCGGCAAGGTGGGAAACGGCCAGACGAACGCGGCGTCGTAGGGATAGGGCATTGCTATCGCTCCAGGCGCGGACTGTGGATTGTGTAGGTAGGGGGTTGATCCCAATCTGCGTGGAGGATGGGTACTGGCGTGCGACCGAAACGCGCCCGCACGCGCAAGTACAGGGCGCGCCGGTCAAGGTCGTGATCTACGACTTGTCCGCCACGCACGGCTACAAATTCACCGCGATAGCGCTCTCTCTCGTCCGAGGGTCGCGCATACCACGCGGATTGCTCGGCGGCTAACTGGCTACGCTGTTGCGCTGGTGGAGAGGATGCTGGTTTGGGCTTTGGTTCTATACTCGCGATGGTTTGTACCAGAGCCAGTCGTTCCGCCGCGCTGAGAGGGATAACCAAGGGGCGTATCTGGTCTAGAACTGTTGTCAATCTGGGGGATTCTATAGCCATTTTATCCAAAACCTCCAACGACATTGTACCACAGCGAATAGCGCAAAGCAAGAGCCGTGACAACTTGCTACTCGACAGTTACGCTCTTTGCCAGATTCCTCGGCTGATCCACGTCGCAGCCGCGCCGCACCGCCAGGTGATAGGCCAGCAGTTGCAGCGGGATGACGTTGACCACGGGGGAGAGCAGGGT
>QMOE01000255.1 GCA_003648125.1 Chloroflexota bacterium | reverse complement strand
GCGTGCTTTTTCGCTTTATTGAGCTGCCCGAGCACATTTGGAAGTTGCAACCCTTGGGCTCCCCTTTAGAGATTCACGTCACCGGCGCTTGGCTGCTGATTGCGCTGACGGTTGGTCTGGTATGCACCGGCACCAATCTCATTTTGCACGACCATCCGCACCTGGGAGAGCACTTTAGAAAACCGATTTATATCTCTTGGATTCTGCCTGGTGTCGTGACCGGACTCTTTGCTTACGTGCTGGCAAGCGCGTCAGCCTGGTCTGTGTGGGTTGCGACTCTGCTGCTGGCCGGTGTTGGCATCAGCCTGGTTGTCTCCGCCGAGTATAGCGCTGTCTCTCCCGATGATCCTGGCTACCCGACAGCTCGGCTTACCCTCAACATGTTGGCTTATCTGTTGGCCTTTACCCTTTTCACTATCATCTACCACACCCGCACGCGCAGTCTGGTGACTGCCACTTTGATGCTGCTCACTGCTATGATTCTGGCGTTAGACCTGTTGAGCGCGGCGGATGTGCCGATGAGGCGCGTGTTTCCTTTTGCCGGTGCTGTGAGCATCATCGTCGGTGAGAGCACCTGGGCGGTTAATTATTGGCAAATCAATGCCTGGACCGGGGGGTTGTTCTTGCTGCTCATCTTTTACGTCGCTATCAACGTGGCTCATCAATACCTGTTGGAGCGTTTGAGATTGTCAATCCTGATCGAGTTTGCCGTCGTTGTTGCAATAGTGTTGACTATTATTTTGCTCAAGGCCTCTTGAGTGAGTACAGTCAGCGCGTTGTTTGCTTGATCCTATCTTAGGAGTAGAGTTTGTGCAGACTGAAAATTCTTTATTTTCGACCAAAATTCCTGCGCGCATTGCCCGCCTAGCAGAGTTGGCGTACAACTTTTGGTGGAGTTGGCACCGCCAGGCCCGCGATTTGTTCAAAATGCTGGATTATCCATCGTGGAGCAGCACAGGCCACAATCCGGTCAAGATGCTGCTGGAAGTATCGTCGCAGCGATTGGCAGAACTGGCCGCCGACCCGCTCTTCCTCCGCCAGTATGACGCTGTGTTGATGGCGTTTGACCGTGACTTGAAGAACGGGCATCTCTGGTTCCCAGGTAAATACCCTGATCTGGTTTCCCACCCGGTTGCTTATTTCTCACCCGAGTTCGGGTTGCACCAATCACTGCCCATTTACTCTGGCGGTTTGGGAGTGTTGGCCGGCGACCATTGCAAAGAGGCCAGCGACCTGGGGATTCCCTTTGTCGCGGTGGGCTTTCTCTACGAGATGGGGTACTTTCGCCAGCACATCACCGCCGATGGGTGGCAGGAGGCGATCTATTCCCACATCAAGCCGGATCAAGTAGCCGTGCGCAAGATTTTCGCCGCTGATGGAGAATCCCTTTGCGTTCCGGTCGAGGTGGGCGACCGCACCGTACATTTGCAAGTTTGGCACGTCCAGGCCGGGCGCACACAACTCTATTTGATGGACGCCGATAACGACCTGAACGCTCCCTGGGATCGGGAACTTACTGCCCGCTTGTACGGCGGGGGTCAGGAGATGCGTATCCAGCAAGAGATCGTGCTGGGTATCGGCGGGATGCGCGTTCTGCGGGCATTGGAGATTGATCCGGTCGTCTTTCACCTCAACGAGGGACATTCCGCTTTCCTGGTGCTGGAGCGTGCCAGGGAGATGATCGCGGCGGGGCAGTCGTTCGACGAGGCGCGGGAGAGTGTGCGGGCGACGACTATCTTTACCACCCACACCCCGGTGCCGGCCGGGCATGACGTTTTCCCCTTTCACATGATCGAAAAGTACTTTCACGTTTATTGGTCCCGCTTGGGACTGAGCCGAGAGCAATTCCTGGCTTTAGGCAGCCACGAGGGGAACTTTAACATGACCGTGCTGGCATTGGGCATGGCCGGGCGGCGAAACGGCGTGAGTAAACTGCACGGCGAGGTCTCGCGCCGTATGTTCCACTCCCTCTGGCCCGATAGAGCAGTGGAGGATGTGCCCATCACGCACATCACCAACGGCATCCACGTACCGGCCTGGATCGGGGGAGCGATGAACAGGCTCTATCGCAAGTATCTGGGGCCTGACTGGATTGAGCAACACGATGACCCAGTGCTGTGGGAGCGCATCCTCGACGTGCCCGACGATGAACTGTGGGCCGCGCATACGCGCCTGAAGCGCAAGCTGACGAACCTGATCCGCGAGCGGGCGCGACGGCGGCGGATCGAAAGCCGCTTGGACGCGGAAGAGATACTGTGCGCTGGCACGTTCCTCGACCCCGACGCGCTCATCATTGGCTTTGCGCGCCGCTTTGCCACGTACAAGCGGGCCACCATCATCTTTCACGATCTGGACAGGTTGAAGCGGCTGTTACACGACCGGTATCGCCCTGTACAGTTCATCTTTGCCGGTAAGGCTCACCCCGCCGACGAGGGAGGCAAACAACTGATCCAACACGTCTACAACGCCGCCAAGGACCCGGCTATGGGGGGGCGCATTGCCTTTGTCGAGGACTATGACCTACAGGTGGCGCGTTACCTGGTACAGGGAGTGGACGTGTGGCTAAATACCCCGCGTCCCCCTCGTGAAGCGAGCGGCACCAGCGGCCAAAAGGCCGCCATCAACGGCGTCCCCAACTTGAGCGTGCTCGATGGGTGGTGGGCCGAGGGATACAACGGGGCCAACGGTTGGGCGATTGGTGATGGGCAACAGCACGATGATCAGGTGGCGCAGGATCAGGCCGACGCAGATGCACTCTATTGCTTGCTGGAAGAGCAAGTCGCGCCGCTGTTCTACAAGCGTGATGCTGGCGACGTTCCCCGGGGCTGGGTGCAGGTGATGAAGGAAGCGATCCGCACGTCGGTGCCCGTCTTTTGCACTCGTCGTATGGTCAAAGAGTACACCAAGCTGTGCTACGTCCCAGCAGCGGGGTTGTAAATAGAAACCAGGTTTTTTTTCAAAAAAAACCTGGTTCCCTTGTCGTTAGCTCTTGCAGCGATTATCAACTCGCCGCAAGCTGGTTGAACAAGTGCAGATAGTCGGCCAAGTGGCGCGTGGTGAGGAAATTGCGCCGAACGTGCTCGCGCGCCGCCGCTCCCATCCGCGCCGACTCCTCAGGATGTTGCAGGAGGTAGAGCGTCTTCTCTCCGCACTCCTCCACTGAATCCACCAGAAAGCCGGTCTCTCCATCCAGCACCTGTAGCGGGATGCCGCCGGCGTTGCCGCCTACCACTGGCTTTTCCTTCCACAGCGCCTCGGTCACCACCAGCCCAAAACCCTCGCGGGTGGACTTTTGAACGACGACGTCGCTGATGGTCTGGAAAGCTCCCACCTCGAACGCGCCCACACCGTGAAAGTTGTGCAGGATGTGGATATCGAAATCCTCACCGGCGTGGCGGATGGTCTTGTCCAGATAGTACCAGCCCTCGGGATCGTCGGAGGCCATCGAGCCGACCAGCGCCAGTTGCACCTCCGGCATCTGTGCCTTGACGATGCGGTAGGCGTCGATCACTCCCAGCGGATCCTTCCAGGGGTCGAAGCGGCTGACCTGGGTGATGAGCGGGCGATCCACGTCTATGCCAAAGCGGGCCACGATCGCGCGCGCTTTGTTCTCTGCCAGCAGCGCGTTCTTGGGCGAGAGGGGGTCAATCGTCGGCGTGATAATCGCCAGGTGATCGTAAGAGACGCCGGGGCCAACGTATTGCTCCATCGTAAAGATGCCGGCCTCGTACTCGCCGATGTAGGGCGCGAAAAAGTCCCAGTAAGCCGGGTTGGGGTGGGAGGTATCAATGTGGCAGCGCCAGGCCCAGTGCTTTGCCCGCTCGCGCCCGTGATAGTGGAGCATCCCGGCCGGCTGGGGATCGTGAATGACGACAAAGTCGTACTCCCCCTCGAACCGGGCTGCGTTCATCTCGTTGTAGCGCCGCCAGATGGCCTGCATATCATCGGTGAAAGGGATGTCCATCCCCTGCAGGCCGTTGTGGCAGGCTTTGGTGACGTTGAAGAACTCGTCCTCGCCCTTGATGACTTGCCACTCGGCTTCTAGACCCACGTCGCGCATTAACGGCGCGAGTGTGATTAACATCTCGGCCACGCCGCCGCCAAAGGGTGTGGCGTTGACGTGTACCACGCGCGCTCCTTGCAGCGGTGCGGCCAGTTCCTTGATCTCAGCGATGGTCTCGTCGCCGACGATGGGGCGATAATCAGCCAGAGATTTCTGGCCCAGTTCAACCTGTTGTAGCATAGTTTTTCTGTCTCCTTCGGCTGACGTAGCTGATGCGGTGCGATGGCAATGATGGTCTGACTGAGCTTGGTGAGGGAGCAGGAGGCCAGTGAACGACCACCTGCTCCCTTTTTCCTTGTCCCTGGTTTTTACCGGATCGCCAACTCGGTCTGCTTGTCAAAGATGTGCATGGAATTCATGTTAAAGGCCACGCCCACGGTGTTGCCCACCCGCGCCCTTGTGCGCGAGTCAAAGATGCCCACGAGCTGGACGTTATCCGACGTCAGATAGGTGACGACCTCTCTGCCGAGCAGTTCGGTCACATCTACCTTGACCTCCACCAGTGCCTTGTTGATGCCGGTCGGGCAGTACTCGGCATCGTGAGTGTCCTCGGGACGGATACCCAGGATGACGTCCTTGCCCAGGTACTGACGGTAGGCTTTTGCCTTGTCTTCGGGAACATCCAGGACAAAGTCCCTGCAATCCACAGCCATCTTGCCGTCCCGCTCTATCAGCTTTGCGTCCATAAAGTTCATGGCGGGGCTGCCGATAAAGCCAGCGACAAAGAG
>QMOE01000254.1 GCA_003648125.1 Chloroflexota bacterium | reverse complement strand
GTGATGCAATCGGGCCGCGTCTCCACCACCAGCCCGACGTTGCGGTGCGGCGCGACCTCGTTGAGTCGTTGCGCTTCCTCCAGCGAGCGCGCCTCCACCCCGTTCAGCGCGTCCAGGCAGCGGCGCACGAACCACTCTTGATACGCTTCCGGGTAACACGACCACGTTCCACCCAGGATGAGCAACTCGACCTTGTCCACATTGTGCCCGATCTCGGCCATCGCGGCGACGCGGCTGGCGGTCTGGGCGTAGGGGTCGAACTCGTGGGCGGCCGCCCGCATCGCGCCGGGCTCGTCGGGCAAGTAACTCTTGGGCATCCCGTCGGGGGCCGGACAAAAGATGCACTCGCCGGGGCAGGGAAAGGGCTCAGTCAGCACCGTCACCGGGGCCACGCCAGAGATGGTGCGCGTGGGCTTGACTTGCAGACAGCGCGCCAGTTCGGTGTCGGGTGCTCGCCCGTCCCGCGCGCACAATTGGCGGTATCCTGTGAGGAGTTGGGCTTTGGAGAGGATGCGACCGTCGGGCAGGGGATGCCGGCGCACGATGCGCGCCAGGTGCTCCCCGCTCAGTTCTGGCGCGGCTCGCATTTCGTCCAGGATGGCGACGAGCAGGTTCCCGTGCCGCTCCAAATCGAACGGTGTTTGATGTACTGCTCGCCACGTTGCCTCGCGCTGTCTACTCATTTGCCAATATTTTCTCCAACATATTTCACCTCTTCCGCAATCGCGGGATCCATATTGGCACCTCTCGCATGTACTGTGCATAATCCTCGCCAAAGCGAGCGAAAGGTATTCTGACGCCAGGTGGCACGTACTGATTGAGGCAAGTCGTGTACTGTAGAAAGAATGTATGTATCTTCTCAATAGCCTGGGGTAGGGGCAGGACTTGAGCATGCCCACAAGGGCGACCGCAAGGGTTCGCCCCTACCTATTGAGAAGATACGAATGTATCGAGTATCCACGTCGCCGCAAACAGACAGGCCAGCACCATCTGTCCGGCATCGCCGACTGTATGCTCGCCGGTAAGGTCATCCCGCTGTCGTTGTGCTTTTCTGCGCGTATGTTGTCGAGTTCTGTTGTCTCTTTTTCTATCTCTTGTTTCTTGTGTCACGAGCCGGACGATGCTGTGCAACGCACGTTTGCTCACGTGTGTATGCCGTTGACCAGTCTCAACTCCCTGGCGCGAGTGATGGCCTCGGTGCGGTTGCGCACGTCCAACTTGTGGCAGATGCTGTTCGGCGACCAGCGTGGTCTTGCCAAAACCGGTTACCGAATCTCCTCCCACACCAGCCGGTCAAAGCCCAGGGAGACCACCGCGTAAGCGCGCAGGCGCAACTTTTCTCTGTACTTTGTTTCCAGACGGCGGCGGTAGTCTCGCAGTTGTGTGATGGCTTCTCGGAAACTGGCCTGCACGTCAGCGAGGGACTTTATTTCATCCCGGCTCATTCTCCGCGCTTGCTCTCCTGTGAGACCGGCCTTTTTCAGTCCCACATACTTGAACTCGATCAGAATGTCCAACAGTTGGTACTGGCGCATTTCGGGGCGGACGATCATTGTCAAGTCAGCGTATCCTCGTTCCAGCGCGGTTTCCGAGTCCATAATGTAGGCGATGTCGTTGAAAAGCAAGGTGAGAAACGCAGTCTTGACCGTCAGTTCATTGGCTCCGTAGTAATCCCGGTTGTCGAATACTTTAAAGTAACGCTGCTCGATGAAATCACACAACGGTTGCATGTCGCCGGTACTGTACAGTGTTTCCGCTGCTTGCTGGGCCGCGTCTCGCTCCTGGGCGGGGAGCAACATCCGCTGAATGTGTTCCACGTATAGTTTTCGTACCACCAGGTTGGGGATTCTCAGAGTCATCTTGCCCAGCGCGGTCTTTTCCCCCAGGGTCAAGATTCCCAGGTAGTAAAGCAACGACGCCATGAACGGGGTGTCATGAGCCGGGGCGAGCATCTCTGCCATACCAAACTGGTCGGCTAACTGGAAGACGCTGATAGGGGTTTCCTCTTGTAGGGCATCCAAAATCAATGCCTCGCCACCGCGCAAGTGGGAAATGTAGGCCAGTTTTTGGCGATCCATAGCAAAATTGCTGTCCAGCATATTTGCCGGCGATTGGCAGTGATGCTGAAAGTAGTCCATAAAGTACAAGGCCAGGGTAGGGTTGTAAATCGCTCCTTCACTGTCGTGACTGAAGGTATATCCATCGTAAAACGCGCTCATCGTCGTCAGTGCTGAGGCAACTTTTTCCGGCGGCAGGTCGCATGCTTGCCCGATATGTTGCAGGGGAGTGATGATCTCTGTTTCCCAGAACCCGCACAGATCGTGCAGACCAGGTTCCAAAGAGATGTGCTTGGCGACGTTGTAGCCACTGGTCACGTCGTTCAGTGCCACTGGTGAGATGCCGGTGATAAAGACCCGGTCCAGGCCCAGCCCCCCACTTGCCGCTTTGACTGCCTTGAAGGCGGTTTTTAATGCCCCTTCACCGTAGAGTAAGGCTTCGTAACGCGCCTGGCTGTCCGGGCGGTCGCTCATCAGCACGGTGTTGGCAAAGTTGTCGTACTCGTCAATCAAAAGATAAAGATGGTAAGGGGTCTGTTGAACGGCGGTCAGCAGCGATTGAAATGACCGCAACGCATCTGTCGGATCGCGTTCAATTGTATGATGTAACTGACTTTGATATTGTTGGGTAAAACGTTCGATAGCCGCGTTGATATGGTTGTGAAGGGATCGTTTGATCTCGGCGACGTTCCCCTGGGGATCAACCAGCGAAAAATCCCATCTCATCACCACGTAGCGGTTGTGCAGCGGGGTGGGGTTTTGCCCGATCGCCAGATGCCCAAAGAGCGTCTCGAACTCGTCCGCCTTGGCCACGTCGTAATAGTTCTCCAACGTCGAAAGCCACAGGCTCTTGCCGAACCGCCGCGGGCGTAGGAAAAGCAACTGTTTCCCGATTCTTTCGACCAACGGAATCCGGTCTGTGCGGTCTATGTAAAAGTAGTTCTCTGTGATGATCTGGTAAAAGTCACTGATGCCGTAAGGGAATTTTATCATGACAGGCCTCCTCTCCTGGCGGAGAATCTCGACCCAAGTATACCACAACTGCCAGATAATTCACAATATTTCTGTAGCGGCAGGCTATCGGGATTGAACCAATTGGTGCGTGGCAGCGCATCCGGGGCTAGGTATGACTATGACAACGAATAAAGAGAATTGGACGAAACTCGGTGGATCCAAAATCGCTCCGAGGGGATTGCCAAATCCCCGCTTTGGGCCTGGATCGCCAGATCCAGGCCGAGCAAATTTGGATTTGCTGAAACTCATTTGACACTGTGCGGGACTTGTGATATAGTGCATTTGTCTAGCAAATGAACAAGGAGGCGAGGATGGCACGGTCACGCACAGAACTGCTGGTGAATCGGCTGCGAGACTTGCAGGTCGGCACACCCGATATTGAGGCCTCGGCTATCGTCAGTGTGGATGGATTGATCATGGCTTCCGCGCTACCGGCCAATGTGGAGGAGGACCGGGTGTCTGCCATGTCCGCCGCAATGCTCTCTCTGGGCGAGCGTATCGCCGGTGAGTTGGGGCGCGGTTTGCTGAACCAGGTTTACATCAAGGGCAACGACGGCTATGTCATCCTGACGTCGGTGGGCGAGGAGGCGGTGCTCACAGTCCTGGCCCGCAAAGAGGCTAAACTGGGCCTCGTTTTCCTGGATATGCGGCGAGCGACTGAGGCCCTGGCTACTCTTTTGTAGAAAAGAAATAGAGCCAACCGAGGCTGTTGTTGCGGGCTTGATAGAAAGTCCAAGTCTGTTTTTTATATGGGGAGAGTCGTCCTTAAGCGGCCCTCCCCGCTTCTCTTGAAAGTTGAGTGAGGAAGGTATGCGCAAGTACATTTTCTGCACTGGTGGGGTGATCAGCAGCGTGGGCAAAGGGGTTGCGGCAGCCTCCGTTGGCCGAGTGTTAAAAGCACGGGGTATGCGTATCTCTATCCAGAAACTCGATCCCTACATCAACGTGGACCCGGGAACAATGTCGCCTTACCAACACGGCGAGGTCTTTGTCACCGACGACGGGGCCGAGACCGACCTGGACCTGGGCCATTACGAGCGTTTCACTGACGAGAACCTGACCCAGGCCAGCAACGTCACCACCGGGCAGGTCTATGCAGAGGTCATCGCCCGCGAGCGCCAGGGTGATTTTTTAGGAGGCACCATCCAGGTTATCCCTCACATCACCAATGAGATCAAGCGGCGCATCGCGTTGGTCGGCGAGCAAAGCGGGGCTGACGTGGTGATCGTCGAGGTCGGCGGCACTGTCGGCGACATCGAGGGGTTGCCCTTTCTGGAGGCGTTGCGGCAGATGCGCCGGGACGTGGGCCGCGAGAACACGCTCTACATTCACGTCACCTTTTTGCCCCACGTCGGCGCCACCGGCGAATTGAAAACCAAACCCACGCAGCACAGCGTGCGCGAACTGCGCTCCATCGGCATCCAGCCCGACATTATCATTGCTCGCGCTGACTACCCGGTGGCCGGCACGCTGTGTGACAAAATCGCGCTTTTCTGCGACGTGGAGCGGCGGGCCGTCGTCCCACTGGTGACTACGCCGGTGCTGTACGAGGTGCCGCTGATCCTGGAGGATGCCGGGCTGGGCGACTTTATCGTCGAGCGGCTGCGGATCGAGACTGAATCCCCTGATCTGAGCGAATGGCGCGAACTCGTGGATCGTATCCACGCTCCCAAATCCGCGCTGCCCATTGCCATCGTAGGTAAATACGTCGAACTGCACGATG
>QMOE01000253.1 GCA_003648125.1 Chloroflexota bacterium | reverse complement strand
GGCCCCTGTGGTACAGCCTGTGGCGGCTGTGGGGCGCGCTCGCCGGAGGACTGCGTCCCCTGGGGCTGCACTTGCTCAACCTGGTGGCTCATTTCGCCGCCGCCTGGCTCGCCGGGCTGCTGGGAGCGACGTGGATACAGCAGGGCAAGGACGCGGGCAGGCCACGCCCCTACGTTGCTGCTGGATTGGTGGCCGTGCTGTGCGCCGCGTTTCCTTTCTCGCGGCAAGCGGTGGCATGGCCGGGCGCGGTGTACAACCCGCTGGTCAGCGCGATGGCGGCCGGGGCAGTGCTGGCCTACGACCGGGGCCGGCAGGGACGCGGCCGGCGCTGGTTCGGTCTGGCGCTCCTGCTGGCGGGGCTGGCCCCGCTGACCTACGAGGCCGGGTTGCTGGTAGGGCCGCTGATCATATTGACCGAGGGGCTGGGCTGGCTGCAACGCCGCTGGTCGCGCCGTCCACGCTCACGCTGGCCGCTGGCCTTCGGGGGACTGTTCCTGGTCGCCCTCGCGCTCTGGCGGGCGATGCGCGGGGCAGGCGTCACCGGATTCGGTCTCACCCCCGCCAGCCTGCACTGGAACGCGGCCTACCTGGTGCAGGGCCTGATCTATCCCGTCGCACCGCTGGCTCAACTACTGGCTGCGTGGCGGGGAATCGCGCCCGAACTGGCGCTGTGGCTAGTCGCCCTGCCGGCCCTGGCGCTGCTGGCATGGGGCGGACTGCGCTGGAATCGAGCCGCGTTCGGCCTGGGCGCGATCTGGTTCGCGCTCTTTGCCCTGCCCCCGGCGGTCTCGATGCAGGCCGACTGGTTCGCGCTGGCCCCCCGCTTCCTCTATATGACGGCCTGCGGCGCGGCGCTGATTTGGGCGTCTGCCACAAGCGGCTGGCTGGCGCACCTGCGCCCCTCCTGGCGCATCCCAGCGACTGGCCTGCTGATAGCCGCGCTGCTGCCGGCGGCCCTATTTGTCCGCGACGGGGTGCAGCTCTATGAAATGGCAGGCGAAAGCATCTGGGATGCAGCCCACGCCGCCGGGCGCGAGCAACCCCTGCTGCTGGTCAACCTGCCGCTGCGAATCACGCCTCGCGGCAGAATTTATCCCCTCGGCTTCGAGGGCATTACCCCGCTGCCGGCGCGCGTCACCGCCGGGGAGATTGTCGCCGTCAACGCGGGACGGCCTGGCGCGGCCGAGGCGGTCGCGCTGGGCGTCGCCGCAGCAGACGAGCCGCCCGGCTACACCTACCGGTTCTATGGACGCGAGGTGGGATGGGCCGAAATGGCGACTGCCATCCGTCGCTCCGGCACCGTGTATCTGGCAAAATACGAGCCGGAACGCATCCACCTGGCCGAGGCCGGTTCCACGAGTGAGATTGTCCCCAGCAAGCCGCTGGCCCGTTTCGGAAATCACGTCGCGTTGCTGAACGCCGAGTGCGCCTGCGATGAGAGCGGTCAAGTGCGCCTCGACGCGCATTGGCAGGTCGAAACAGCGGTGGAGACGGATACGACCATCTTTGCCCACCTGCTCGATCAAGACGGCGCACTGGTGGCACAGGCCGACGGGTATCCGCTGTTGGGCATGCTCCCCTTCTGGTTCTGGGAACCCGGCGAGGGGTTGTGGGACGTGCGCTACTTTGATCCCGCGCCGCCCGGAGATTACACCGTCCGACTGGGGATCTGGGAACCGGCGACCGGCGAGCAATGGGCGGCGGAGGAATGGGCGGATGGGGTGGTGCTATTACCCGTCCGCTGCCCGTGAGGCAACACTCGACCGGTTTCATCTCAATATGGGGGGAGATTGCTCCACTCACCCGGCGATGTAGAAACAAAACATCACACCCCCGTAGGTGCGCTGGTCGAAGAGAGTCAGGTGCTCCAGCGCGATTTCCTCGTACTCGCGGGGGTTGATCTGCACAATGACCCAGCAGTCCTCGGCCAGCCAGCCGGGGCTGCTATCCAGCGCCCGCAGCGTCCGCCGCCACAGTCCCTTGTACTGCGGCGGCGCGATGTATACATATTCAAACGGCTCCGCGTTCGCGGCCAGAAACTCGAACACGTTGGCCGGCGCCACCCGCGCCAGAGATTCCAGCCTGGTGTGAGCCAGGTTATCGCGGATGATGCGCAGCGCGGGGCGCGCCTGCTCCACAAAGACCGCTTCCGCCGCCCCCCGGCTCAACGCCTCGATCCCCACCTGCCCGGTTCCGGCAAACAGGTCCAGGAAGCGAAAGCCCACTATGTCGTTGCCGATGATGCCGAACAGCGCCGATTTGGCCCGGTCGGTGACGGGGCGGGTTCCCTCGCCCGGCACTGCCTTCAACCGTCGCCCTTTTGCTTTGCCCGCGATGACGCGCATAACTACCCCCCGCCCGCCTTTACAGCCGCTATCAGCGCCTGCCCCAGTGAGATTCCGCCGTCGTTGGGCGGCACCAGATGGTGGGTGTAAATGGCGAAACCGGCCTCCCGCAAAAGTGGCACGGCTATGGCCAGCAGCGTGACGTTCTGAAAGACCCCGCCGGAAAGCGCCACCCGATTCAACCCGGTCTCATCCCGCAGCCGCAGGCAGACGTCGCAAATCAGCCGCGCCAGCCCGTTGTGAAAGCGGGCCGCGATCACCCCAGCAGGCGCTCCCGCCCGCACATCGGCGACGATGGCGCGGAGGCAAGGAAAGAAATCAATCTCCTCCCCGCTCACGTCAAAAGAATAAACCTCCTCCACCCCGTCCTGGGCCAGCGCTTCCAACTCGATGGCCGCCTGGGCCTCATAGTTGACTCGCTGTCGCACGCCCGCCAGGGCGGAGACGGCGTCAAAGAGGCGGCCCGCGCTGGATGTGGGGACCACGTTCAGGCCCCGTTCCAACTGCCGGGCCAACACAGACCGCTCGGCAGGAGTGGTCGCCGCCACAGGGGGCAAGTCGTCATCCCAGGGAATCCCCGCCGCCCACAGGTAAGCCAGCGCGATGCGGTAGGGGCGGCGGATGGCAGCGTCGCCGCCGGGCAGGGGCGCGTACTTGAGATGGGCCGCCCGGCGGAAGGAGCCGTAATCAGCCACCAGAAACTCGCCGCCCCAGATCGCCCCGTCAGTGCCGTAGCCGGTGCCATCGAAAGCAACACCGATGACGGGCCGCTCGCCGGTGAGACCGTTCTCCGCCATACAAGCGGCGATGTGAGCGTGATGGTGTTGAATTGGGATTTGAGACTCGAGATTTGAGATTTGAGACCTGGCATAGCGAGTAGAGAGGTAAACGGGATGCACATCGTGGGCAATGATCGCAGGCTGGATGCGGAAGGTGCGCTCCAGTTGCTCGACCATGCGCTCGAAGGAGCACAGCGTCTCGTAATTCTCCATATCGCCAATATGCTGGCTGAGGAAGGCGTATCGCTCACGGGTGAGGCAAAAGGTGTTCTTGAGTTCCCCACCCACCGCCAGCACCTGCCGCACGGGAAAGGGAAGATGAACCGGATAGGGAGCGTAACCGCGCGAGCGGCGCAGCGGCAGTTCGGCTCCGGCAAAGATCCGCGTGACGCTGTCGTCGCAGCGGGCGTGGATCTCCCGGTCGTGCAGGAGAAAAGCGTCCGCCAGGCCACTCAACCGCTCCAACGCCTCGTCGTTATCAGTGGCGATAGGCTCCTCGGAAAAATTGCCGGAGGTCATCACCAGGGCAAGGGGGAAACCATTCGCCGGCTCTAAAAGCAAGTAATGCAGAGGGGTGTACGGGAGCATCACCCCCAGGTAGCGGTTGCCGGGCGCAGCCAGGGGAGAGATGGGGCTATCACTGCGCTCGCGCAGCAGGACGATGGGTCGCTCGCGGGAAGTGAGAAACGTCCGTTCATCCTCGTCCACCTCACAGAACCGCTCGACGGCTTGCAGGTCGAAAGCCATCAAGGCAAAGGGTTTGTCCACCCGTCCCTTGCGCTCCCGCAACAGAGCCACCGCCGCGTCGTTCGTCGCATCGCAGGCCAGGTGGAAGCCACCCAACCCCTTGATGGCGACCACTCCACCCTCGGTCAGCATTTTCCGCGTTGCCTGGATCGCTTCCTCTTCAAACGCAAGAGGAGGTTGGGAGGCAGAAATCTGGAACCAGACGCGCGGGCCACACACAGCGCACGCATTCGGCTGGGCGTGGAAGCGACGATTGGCCGGATCGTCGTACTCGGCCTGACAATCGGGGCACATCTCAAAGGGAGCCATCGTCGTCTGTGGCCGGTCGTAGGGAATATCGCGGATGATGGTAAAGCGCGGGCCGCAGTTGGTGCAATTGATGAAAGGGTAGCGGTAGCGCCGGTCGTCGGGATCAAATAGCTCTCGCAGGCAATCGTCGCAGATACAAATATCGGGCGAGATGGGCTGGAACTCGCCGGGCCTGGCTTTGGAGCGACGGATGACGAACCCATCAAGTCTGGAACTTGCTTGCATCTCTGTCACAGTGACGTGTTCGATATGGGCCAGGGGCGGAGCCTCCGCCTGCAGCCGGACGACAAAATCATCCAGCACGGCGGCGGGGCCGACCGATTCAATCTCTACGCCAGCGGAACTATTCAACACCCAGCCGGAAAGGCCCATCCCAGTAGCCAGGTTATAGACAAAAGGACGGAATCCCACTCCTTGCACAACGCCAGTGATATGAATGTAGCGGGCGGAAAACAGTTGTGCGGCTTTCACAATGGTGCTATTTTAACACGATTGACGTGGGCCGCCAACCGATGGTCGCGCAGGATCGTGGGCATCCTGCCCGCACCATCCATGCGGCCAGGATGGCCGCATGCGGGCGGGGACGCCCGCGTTCCCAGGCAGTCATCGGAACGCGGGCATCTT
>QMOE01000252.1 GCA_003648125.1 Chloroflexota bacterium | reverse complement strand
GCATGCGGGCGGAGACGCCCGCGTTCCCAGGTAGTCATTGGAGCGCGGCCATCTTGGCCGCATGCGGGCGGAGACGCCCGCGTTCCCAGGCAGTCATTGGAGCGCGGCCATCTTGGCCGCATGCGGGCGGGGACGCCCGCGTTCCCAGGCAGTCATCGGAACGCGGCCATTGGAGCGCGGTCATCTTGGCCGCATGCGGGCGGGGACACTCGCGTTCCCAGGCAGTCATCGGAACGCGGGCATTGGAGCGCGGCCATCTTGGCCGCATGCGGGCGGGGACGCCTGCGTTCCCAGGCATGATCCACTACCCGGCGCAAAAATTTGACGGGCACCTGCGATAAAAGGTGTGTTTGACAAAACAGCTCTCTTGTGGTAAACTTGCGCCAGTCGAGTCAGGATTGAGAAACAATGAACTGGATAACTATCACAATAAGCGATATTGAGCGACGCCGAACCAGTAAAGAGTCAGATTCTTTATCTGGTCAGGTTCGCTAAACCGTAGAATCAAAAGTCAGTAGTTAGCCAGCCTCCAGACGGAGGCTGGCTCTTTTTTTGCGCGATGGGGAGTGTATCCCATCGCGCTTTCGCTTACCTGGCAAATTCTAAAAGGAGAGTAATATGAAAGGCAAAATAACCAAAGTGGTTCTGGCTTACTCTGGCGGACTAGATACATCCGTCATCGTGCCCTGGCTCAAGGAGAACTATGGCTGCGAGGTGGTCACCTTCACCGCCAACCTGGGGCAAGGCGATGAGGAACTGGTCGGCCTGGAGGAGAAGGCCATCGCCAGCGGGGCCAGCAAGGCCTATGTGGTGGACATCCGCGAAGAGTTCCTCACCGACTATGCCTTCCCCACTATGCAGGCCGGCGCGATCTATGAGCGCTTGTACCTGCTGGGCACCTCATTCGCCCGCCCCGTCACGGCCAAGCACATGGTAAAAATCGCCGAGCAAGAGGGGGCCGACGCCATAGCCCACGGCTGCACCGGCAAGGGCAACGATCAGGTACGCTTTGAGCTGACGGTCAAGGCACTCAACCCCTTCCTCAAGGTCATCGCTCCGTGGCGCGAGTGGGACATTCGCTCACGCGAGGACGCGCTAGAGTACGCTGCCGCTCGCAACATCCCCGTCACGCAGAGCACAAAGTCCATCTACAGCCGCGACCGCAACATCTGGCACATGAGCCACGAGGGCGGCATGCTGGAGGATCCCTGGAACGAGCCGGAGGAGGAAATGTTCTGCCTCACCATCGCACCCGAGGCCGCCCCCGACGAGCCGCTCTATCTGACCATTGATTTTGAGCAAGGGTTTCCCGTGGCCGTTGATGGCAAGTCCCTGGGGCCGGTGGAACTTTTGACCCATCTCAACCAGGTGGGCGGAGCGCACGGTGTGGGCCGCGACGACCTGGTGGAGAACCGGTTAGTGGGCATGAAATCGCGGGGCGTGTACGAGAACCCCGGCGGCGCCATCCTCTACACCGCCCACCAGGGTCTGGAATCCATCTGCCTGGATCGGGATACGCTGCACTACAAAGAACTCGTGGGACACCGCTACGCCGAGCTGGTGTACTATGGTCAATGGTTCACGCCGCTGCGCGAGGCACTGTCCGCCTTTGTCTCCCAGACGCAAGAGCGGGTGACAGGCACCGTGCGCGTCAAGTTATACAAAGGGAACTGTACCGTGGTGGGCCGCAAGTCACCCTTTAGCCTCTACCGCGAGGACTTTGCCACCTTTGGGCAGGACGATGTCTACGACCAGAGCGACGCCGAGGGGTTCATCAACCTGTTCGGCCTGCCGATGAAGGTCAAGGCGCTGATTGATTTGCAGAACGGCAGAACAAGTGAACTGGAATCGCCCGACTATAGCGCGTTCAAGCGGGACTAGGCGAGGTGTGAGAAATGACACTTTGGGGCAGTCGCTTTGCGGGCGCCACTGATGAGCTGATGAGGTGCTTTGGCGACTCTATCAGCTTTGACCGGCGAATGTACGGGGCCGACATCCGGGCCAGCATCGCCTACGCTGGCGCGCTGGCGCGGGCTGGGTTAGTCACCAGCGAGGAGCGCGATCAACTCGTCGCCGGACTGGAACAGGTACGCGCCGAGTTCGACGCCGGCACATTCCAAATCCAGCCCGGCGACGAGGACATCCACACCGCCGTCGAGAGGCGGCTGGGCGAGCTGGTCGGCCCGGCGGCGGGCAAACTGCACACCGGTCGCTCCCGCAACGACCAGGTATCCACCGATCTGCGCCTCTACCTGCTGGACGAGATGACCGCGCTGCAAAAGTCGCTGCTCGAACTACAAAAAGTCATCATCGAGAAAGCCGAGTCCCACCTGGACGTCATTATGCCCGGCTACACCCACTTGCAGCCGGCGCAGCCCCTGCTCTTTAGTCACTGGCTGATGTCCTTTTTCTGGAAATTCCAGCGCGACCGGGAACGGCTGGCCGATGCAGCGCGGCGCGCGCGGGTCTGCCCGCTGGGAAGCGGCGCGCTGGCCGGGAATCCTTTTGCCATAGATCGCCAAACGCTGGCCGCCGACCTGGGATTTGACGGGGTGGCGGAAAACAGCGTGGACGCGGTCAGCGACCGGGATTACGTCGTCGAGTTCCTGACCTGGGCCGCGCTGGTCCAAGTCCATCTCAGCGGTCTGGCGGAGGATCTAGTTCTATGGGCCAGCCGCGAGTTCGGCTTTGTGGAGATAGCCGACGCCTACTCCACCGGCTCTAGCCTCATGCCGCAAAAGAAGAATCCCGACTCGCTGGAACTGATGCGCGGCAAGAGCGGGCGGATGGTGGGCCACCTGGTGGGGCTGCTGACGACGTTGAAAGGATTGCCCTCCGCCTACAACAAAGATTTGCAGGAGGACAAAGAGGCGCTTTTTGACGCGATTGACACGCTAAAGATGGAACTGCCCATCGCGGCCGGCGTCATCCGCACCCTGACGGTGAAAAGTGACCGTATGGCCGCTGCGCTGGATGACGGGCTGCTCGCCACCGACCTGGCCGATTACCTGGTACGCCAGGGCGTGCCCTTTCGGCAGAGCCATCACCTGGTGGGCCAGGCGGTCCAGCGGGCCGATGAGTTGGGCGCGCCGCTAAAGGCGCTCGACCTGGCCGAGTATCGGGCTATCCACCCGGCCTTTGGCGAGGACGTGTACGAGGTCTTTGACTTTCGGCGGTCGGTGGAGGCGCGGTATGCGGAGGGAGGCACAGCGCCGGAAGCGGTGCGTGTTCAGATAGAGAAGGCCAAAGTAGAGGCAGGCCTCGCGCCTGCCCAATAATCAAAATCTCAGGAGGTAAAATCATGTCCAGTTGTCCCGAATGTGCAGCAGAATTGAACCTGGCTCCCGATGTAGAGGAGGGAGAGATCGTGATCTGCCCCGATTGCGGAGTCGAGTTGGAGGTGATGAGCGTGAATCCTATCACGGTCGAGTTAGCCCCCGAAGTAGAAGAGGATTGGGGAGAGTAGGGCAAGATGTCATCTTGCCTCACACTCAAAATCGGTGTGCTGTGCTCGCGGGTGCGAGTCGAGGAAAAGATGATCTTTGCCGCTCTGCGCGAGCGAGGGGTAGATCACGAGCGCATTGACGCCCGGCAGGTGGCTTTCGAGTTGGGTGACAACGGCTTGGGCGAGTACGACGCCGTGCTCGTCCGCTGCCTGAGCCACTCGCGGGCTTATTACCTCACTCGCTGGCTCGAAAGTTTCCAAGTGCCAACAGTCAGCCCGCACCAGGTAGTGGCTACCTGCGGCGACAAACTGCTCACCAGCGCCGCCTTGCAGGAGGCGGGCGTGCCTATCCCACGTGTAGTGGTTGCCTTTACGCCAGAGGCAGCGCTGGAAGCCATCGAAGAGATGGGCTACCCGGTGGTGCTCAAGCCCATGCGCGGCTCGTGGGGCCGGCTGCTGGCCCGCGTCAACGGCCGGGACGCGGCCGAGGCCATCCTGGAGCACAAGTCCACGCTGGGCGGCTACGTCCACTCTGTCTTTTACATCCAGGAATACGTGGACAAGCCCGGCCGGGACATCCGCACGCTGGTGGCGGGCGACGAGGTGGTCTATGCCATTTACCGGAGTTCGGCCCACTGGATCACCAACACTGCGCGCGGCGGGGACGCGTCGCCCTGCCCCATCACCCCCGGCATTGCCGACCTGTCGCTAAAAGCAGCGCGGGCGGTGGGCGGCGGCATCGTCGCCGTGGACCTGCTAGAGACGGCGGACGGGCGGTTGCTGGTCAACGAGGTCAACCACACGCCCGAGTTCCACGGGGCCGCGCAGGCCACCGACGCCGACATCGCCGGAAAGATAGTGGACTATGTGCTGCAAGTTTGCAAGTGAGCAAGTCTGCAAGGTAAGCGTTCAGGGGGGGACTGTTTGCTCGAAGGGGATTGTCAAATCCCCGTTTCCGGCGACAGTTTTGCCGCACAGAACCGGGATCTGGCGATCCCTGGTGAGCATGAGAATCAGATTTAGCCACTCTGCCCACCCCCCTGAACGCTTACTCTGCAAGTAGTACCTTATCAGTGAAATTCTTGTTTTTTGCGCAAGAAAATGTTACACAGAGATACGCAGAGAAAGCGTAGAGTCTCGCAGAGGTTTTTCTCCGTGTATCTCTGTGAATCCTCTATGCATCTCTGTGTCCCTATGCATCTCTGTGTCCCTTTTTGGCTCTGGCTTGCCCAGGTTAGGAAAAGGAGGAAAAAATGATTCGTGCAGCTATCGTGGGCGCGTCAGGCTACGCCGGAGGAGAGTTGCTGCGGCTGCTGTTGGCCCATCCAAAAGTGGAGGTAACGCAAGTCACCTCAGAGACGTATGCCAAACAGTATGCCT
>QMOE01000251.1 GCA_003648125.1 Chloroflexota bacterium | reverse complement strand
AGTCCAGGTTCGAGTCCACCAGGTAGCGGTAGCCGTCGGGCACGTTAAAGTAGGCGAGATAATTAGGGGAGAGGCGCAAGGTGACAACGGGAAGACAAAGAAGCAAGGCGTAAAACGTAAAGCGTAAAACGTGATTTGCCATTCGCCATTCGCCATTCGCCATTCGCCATTCGCTATTCGCTATTCGTGAGATGAAGATGAAAAGGAAGGGGAGGAGGGGGAGCAGATGGCGGTAGCCGATGTCCACGCTGCTGAACAAGGCAGAGACAGCGTAAAGGGCGGGGAACAGCATCAGCGGCCCCCACTTGCCCACTTGCACGCTTGCCCACTTGCACGCTTGCCAGCCCGCAACTAGCATCAAAATCAACGTTGGCCAGGGCGTCTTGAGCGCAAAAGCGACGGGAAAATAGTACCACCAGCCGTGGTCGCTGTTCTGGCCCATCAGGAAAGAAGGATGTCCCAACTGGTAATGCTCCTGTAACGAGCGGTAGATTTCGACGTGGGTGGCGGCGGGAAGCGGGAATGGGATACCGGGGAGGGGGCGCATCTCGAAACCGTAAGCGGCCCAAAGGACGAGAGCGGCCAGGGCCAGGCAGCCCGCCGTCGCCGACAGTCGCCGCCGCCAGGGAAGCGAACGCGGCCATAGCAGGCACAGCAGGCCAACCACAGGCGCGAGCGATATGGCCGATACCTTCGAGGCCAGCCCCAGCCCCAGCATCACGCCCGCGCCGATCCAGTACCGTCGCCGCGCCAGCCGCAGGTAGCGGGCGACGAGGAACAGCGCCGCCGTCCCCCACAACGCGAGCGCCATATCGGTCGTCACCAACGAGCCGTGGGCGATGATGTTGGGGTCAAAGGCGTAGAGGAGTAATGCCAGGAGACCGGCTCTTGGCCCGAAAAGATCATTGGCCCAACGATAGATGATCGTGCCCAGCAGCAGCGTCATCAGGATGATGGGAAAACGGGATGCCAGCGCCAGCCGTCGGGGGTGCGGGTATTGCCAGACCACGGAGTCGGTGATGGCGGAGAGGCTGGCGATCTCCCAGCCGGAGATGGCGCGCGGGTCGGGCAGGTCATCCTGGAGCAGCAGAGGGGCGGCGGCCATACAGTTTGCCAGGGGCGGGTGGATGTGGACCGGCTGCAAACGCAGGTCGCCCGCGCGCAGGGTGGCGTAGCCGATAGCCAGGTGGGGGCCTTCATCGAAGGTGATGGAGGCCGTGCGGGCGTGCGTCATTGCCTGGGCGAAGAGGCAGAGCAAAAGCAGCACACCCGCCAGCCGACTTTTACGCACGGCTCTTTCTCCACAGGATCGTCTGGACGGCTTCCACGCCACGGGTGACCAGGTTGGGTTGGAGGGGAAGCAGCCAGATCAAATAGCGGTAACTGGTTATCCGCAGCATTTCACGCCGCGCCTGGCGCAGATCGCCTCTGGTGGGAATCTCCGGGGTCGTGTAGACCGCCCCCCAGTGCGGGTCGCCGATAGGCCGACCAAGTTCCCGCCGGGCCTCGTATTCTACCCTCCAGCCTCCCACCTCCCCGGCCACAGTCAACGCCAGCGCGGCCCCCTGTTCCAGGTGGGTCGCTTCGTGGACGATGGAACCCAGGGAGGCGGGGCTGGCGGGGTCGGTCTCCAGGGAATAAAATGCGCTGCTCAATTCGATCTTGCCGCCCAGGGTCCACCTGGCAGCTGTGCTCTGCCGGGCAAACCCTATCTCGACGCTGTTTCTGATGATGTACCGCGCCGCGTGTTGACAGACAGGGCCGCCTGCCAACAAGTTCGCCAGTGATTCGGCTTGCCACGTCCGCAAATCTCTCATCGCCCTACCGTCACATCCGGCGGCAAAATCGCCCGGTCGTCGGGCAACCGCTCGCCGTCGGGGCCGATGGCCGGCAGCCGGGTCACCGTCCGGTCGTAGAGGCCCACCGCCAGTCGGTACGTCCCTTCCGGCACGTCCGCCAGCGGCAGCGTCACCGTCTCGCTGACCATCTCTCCCTCGGCCCACCGGAAAGTGGGATACGTTCCGTTGCGCGGCCCGGCGTCGCTCTGGACGACGATGGCGTCGCTGGTCGGGTCAAATAAATGTACAAAGACGGTGTAATCGTCCTCCGGGGCTTGCCGCGCCTGCCACCACAGGGTCAGATAGAGGGCATTCTCGTCTTGTTCCAAATCATAGCCAGCCAGCCGTACCTCTCCGCCAAAATCCACGTTCAAGGGGTGTTCCAAAGGCGGGAGCGAGAAAATGCGTAGAGTCGCTTGCGCCTCGAACGGAGTTGACAACGGAAGCGCAAAGTCACCCATCCGCGCCTGGCCCACCGGCTCTAGCGTGGCGGCCTGGTAGAGCAGCACCTGCAGATGATAGCTGTCTCCGGGAGGCAGGTCGTCCGGCAAAGCGAGAATGTACCGGTCAGTGACCAGTTCGCCGGGCCGCCACAGGCTGGTGGGGAGAAAGCCGTAGCCGGGCTGCGTGTCCAGCGCCAGGCGGAGCTGATCGTTGCTATCCAAAAGGCGCAGGGAGACGGCATAGTTGGCCGCCACCGGTCGCGCCGCCGACCACGCCAGTCGCACCGATAGGCGGGACGGGTCGAGTTGAGCGATGGTTGCACTGTGCAGCCAGATGTCCGGGCCGAAGGGGGCCAGCAGGGGAGCATCGGGCGGGAGCGAAGGGCCACGAGAGACGCGCACCGGGCGCAGGTACTGGTCGCCCAGTTGGAGCAGGTATATGCCGCGTGGGGTGTCTTTAGGCAGGGACAGGGAGACGGGGGGATAAGGTGACGAGGAGACGGCGGCCTCGGCCAGCGGTACCAGTTCCGGGTGGCGCACGGCGGCGGGGGAGACGAGGCGCAGTGTCGTCGCATGCGGCCAGTTCAGTGTGATTGTCAGCGTGTCTCCTGGGGATAGCTCGTTGGCCGAGAGGGTGTAGCTCAATGCTCCCTCTGGATCGTGGTGCAGGTAGGGCATGTTGATAAAGTCCATCGTGAGATCGGGGAGAAACCAGGTTTTTTCCGAAAAACCTGGTTTCTGGAACAATACAAGTAGAACAAGAACGACCAGCGACAAGAAAACGGGCAATCCGAATTTGCTAGTTTTAACAATGATGAATAACAGCGCCAACGCAGTGACAAGCGATACCGCCTCCGCAACCGCCCGCACCGGCGTGTGGCCCAGCCGCAGAGTAACGGCGTGCTCGCCCGGCCCCACCTCCAGCGCCAGGTAGCCGGAGCCTGCGACCGGCCACACGTTCACCGGCTCGCCGTCCACCTGCGCCGCCCAGCCGGGCCAGTAAAGGAGTGGGAAGGCGATTTTTCCACCCTCTCCCTGAACCTGCCACGTCTGGCGCGTCGGCTCCCGTTCCAGCAGGGTCGCCTCAAGCAATGCGCCAGCCAGTGGGATTGCGCGCGGCGGCGCGGCTGGCTCGATCAGCGCGTCGGAGGTAAAAGGGCGCGGGTTGGCGGTCTGGGGCAGCCACTCGTAGCGGATGGTGGTACCGATGTTCTGGGTGAACAGTTCGTAGAGTTGCAGCCGTTCCACGGTCACGTCGGCGGGTGTGATGGGAAGCCGGTCGGGGTGCAGGGAAAGGAGCGGTGATGCAGTCAAAAGTGCGGCGATTACAATTACCAATGTCCAATGTCTAATGTCCAATGTCCGATGTGTAGGGCGTGTTGGAATCAGGGCGGTGGTGGCTGCGGCGGCGAAGAGGGCCTGAACGGAGAGAAAGCGCCACGGGAATTGGACGACGGGCAGCAGCGGCAGGTGATCCCACAGAGGCTTGGAGAGCGGGGTGATCATCAGCGTGGAGAGCAGCAGGCCCAAGAGGACGAACGTCCAGCGGGCGGTCAGTTTGCGGCGCGCACCTTGCACGATCAGGGCTGCGCCTCCTAATGTGGCGAAGGCTGCCTGCGCCAGTCCCATCGCAAAGGGGGTGCTGCCGTCTGGCGAGATGCTATAGTCAAAGAGCAGGGAGTGTTGAACCAAATCAAGCGCGCGAAAGTGGTGGCTGTAGTGAAAGTACCCTTCGGTGGAAGGCCCTAGTTGAACGTACTTTAACTCTGCCACCGCCGGAAGCCAGAACCAGGCCGCGAGTAAAATCCCAATGAGCAATGACCAAATCCCAATGACTAATATCCAATGACCAAAGTTGCAAGTTGCAAGTTGCAAGTCTAAAGTCCTGGGTCTACTGCGCCGCTTCCGCCACGCTAAGATCACCAGGTATAACAGGATAAACGGCGAGAAAATCGCCGCCGACAAATTATGCGTCAGGAGCAGCCCCGCATAAGCCAATGCCACCGCCGCCACTTGCAAACTTGCCCACTTGCAGACTTGCCCACTTGCAGACAATCTCTCAAGAGACCAAAGTATGAGCGGGTAGAATAGGAAAGCGTAGAACTCGGAGAGGGAATCGCCGCGCACGTAAACGTTGACCAGGTGAAACGGTGCGACGGTGTAAGCGACTGCCGCCAGCCAGGCGGCCCAGCGGTTGCGGGTCAGGCTCTGCATCCAGCCGTACATCGCCAGCGCCGCCAGCAGGAACCCTAGCGTCTGTACCAGCTTGAGCGCGGTCAGGATGTCCACGCCGGTCAGGATGAGCAATCCAACCAGGTAATAGGGCAGCGCGGCATAGTAGCTGAAAAAGGGATACCCCAGGCCGTAGGCCGCGTCCGGCATCCAGCGGACGGGAAAGACGCCGGCCCGCAGGTTGACCGCCATCTGGTGCGCGCGCTGGAGCAGGAAGGGGCTGTCGCCGCCGCCGCGCGTGTTGACCATTCCATCTCCCCACAGCGGCATGGCGGTGATCAGGGCTACGAGTATCAATGTGACGCAAGTCCAGAAACCAGGTTTT
>QMOE01000250.1 GCA_003648125.1 Chloroflexota bacterium | reverse complement strand
TGAGTAGCGGAGACACATGCTTTTCGTGTCGGAGCGTATGTTTCGACAGGCTCAGTACAAGGGTTTCGATACGGCCTAAAGGCCTACTCAACCAGCGCTCACTTTCTTAACTAAACCGTATTGAAACTAAATGTGCCCAAAAAGGCTAGAGCCACCCCATTGGGTGGCTCTGGTTTGCACTAGAACAGTGGCAACCGCGTGCCCAACGGGTCAAGGCCCCTCCTCAATAACGATAAGGGACAGGAGCAAGTTGGACAAGTTAATAAAAGTGTAAGAATCACTCATTTTCGGGAACTCGGTGCTGCCGTTTAATTGAGCGCAATTGTAGACCAATTAGCCAAATTTGTCAAATCCTGTAACGAGCGCCCTGGCGCGTCGCCCACTCGCTCATCTACCTCAGTACTTTTTCACGATGGCCCGGTACGCCGCCGGTTGGCGACATTGTAGTATCTGCGTCTCCTCCCGATGCTGCCGCACATCATCCAGATCAATGCGCGCCACAGCATACCCTTCAGCAGGGGCTTGTCCCTCGTTAGCCTCTATGCTGGCGTATACCTTCCCTTGAGGGCCAACGATACCACTTTGACCAAAGAAAGTGTACGAGGGTTCTTCTCCCACGCGGTTGGCCGCCGCCACAAAGACCGCATTCTCGCAAGCCCGCGCCAGCAGGTAGACCCGCCACTCATTGGCGTGGGGATTCTCCCAGTTGGCACACACCACCAATAACTCTGCTCCCTCCAGTACCAGACTACGCGCCACCTCTGGAAAGGCCAAGTCCCATCCTACCATTAGCCCGACGGTGCCAAACGCAGTCTCGAAACTGTTGAGCCGGTATCCAGGGCGGAAGGCGATCCGCTCTTCACCCCGCAGGTGCATTTTATTATATTGACCAATCAGGTCACCATCGGGGCCAATCAAGACGATTGTGTTGTAGAGAATACTCTCCACTTTTTCCTTGCTGACCATTCCAAAAGCCACGTGCACGCCCAATTCACTTGCCCGTTGAGCAATGAGATTGACCGTGGGGCCGGGGATGCGCTGGGCCAACTCGGGGAAGCGCGGGCCGACTTCGTACCCCGTGGTAACAAGCTCTGGAAAGACGACCAGGTCCACCGGTTGTTCTGTGACGGCGCGGGTCATCAACTCATTCATCCTGATCAGATTGTCTTCCATTTGGCCCAATTTGGGATTCATTTGTACTGTGGCGACAGTTATTTCGCGCATTTAATATCCTCCGTTATAGTAGGGCGCCACTCTCGTGGGTGCCCAGGGCGGCACGTAGGCGTGCCTGCCTCCTCTAACTCATTTGGATATGTTTCAAATGAGTAGGCGCGCTTTCCATAGCGCGCGGTATGGAAACCGCGCCTACTTCCAACCGAAATGAAACAATCAGTCAAGCACGGCGCAGCCGCTTGAGAACAGCTTCCAACTTTGGTGGCAGCGGAGACTGGAACTCGACTTGCTCCCCCGTGGCAGGATGGGTAAAACGCAATCGCGCGGCGTGAAGAAAGTGGCGGCCCTGGAGCAGCCGCTGGCGACGGCGACCATAGACCGTATCCCCCACAACCGGGTAGCCCAGCCACGCCAGATGCACACGCACCTGGTGCGTGCGCCCGGTGTGGGGCCGTACTTCCAGCAACGTGTGGCGAGAGAAATACTTGATAGCCCGATACATCGTGATCGCCTTTCGCCCCCTCCGCACCACGGCCATTTTCTTACGCTGCCGTTTATTGCGCCCTACTGGTGCTTCGATAATCCCTTCCCGAGGCTGCACCTGATCCTCGACCAATGCCAGGTACGTCTTGGCGACCTGTCTCCGCTTGAACTGACGTTGGAGCGCGGCGCGTGTTTTCTCATCTTTGGCGATGAGGATCAAGCCAGAAGTGTCCTTGTCCAACCGATGGACGATCCCGGCCCGCTCCAGCCCGCCGACCTCAGCCACCTGGGGACAATGGGCCAGCACCGCATTGACCAAGGTACCGCTGGTGTGCCCTATGCCTGGATGCACGACCATCCCCGCCGGCTTGTCCACCACCAGCAAGACATCATCCTCGTAGATGATGTCTAGCGGAATATCCTCCGGCAAGACTTGGGCGGGCATCTCGGCGGGGACGCGCGCGAATATCTCATCGCCCGCCTGCACGCGATAGCTGGGCTTGCTGAGCTGCCCGTTGACCGTGACCGCGCCATCCTTGATCAGCCGTTGAGCATAGGAACGGCTCAAATCCGGCGCGTGAGCCGCCAGCGCATAATCCAGCCGCTCGCCCCCTTCGTCGGCGGTAAAGACGATCTCTTGCCCCTCCATCCCGTCAATCTCCAAATCCAATATCACCTAAATCAGAATTCACAGAGCATTGTATCACACGGCCTCAAAACCGCAACCCGACCAACGAAAAAGATGCGACGCACTCAAGTGCGCCGCACCTCCACAGTCAGCACCCAATTCCTTAGCTCTCCTCAACCAGTTTCTGTCCGCCCCGCTCGCGCCACTCTTCCCGCCACATCAAAAAAGCCAGCAGGCAGACGCCGGTGACGATGGAGACATCCGCCATGTTAGAGACCGGCCACTCGTGCAAAGGCCAAAAGTTCAGGTCAATGAAATCCACCACGGATCCGCGAGTCAAGCGATCCGTCAGATTGCCGATGGCTCCGCCAAGCTGGAGGCCCAGCGCCACGCGCGCCAACCACTGCCCGTCGGAGATGTGCCGTTGGTAAATGAGAATCACCACGATGACGATTACGGCGACGATGATAAAGAAATCGCCCCCCCTGGGAAACAGGCCAAACGCCGCCCCGGTGTTCGTTACGTGGGTGATACGAAAAACAGGGACCAGCCAGGGCACAATGTCCCACGATTGGCCCTCTGCCAGCCGCGT
The DNA here is from genome assembly GCA_003648125.1 of Chloroflexota bacterium. The sequence continues at coordinate 1,966 of QMOE01000250.1, read as the reverse complement.
TGCCACCAGATGCTTGCTGATTTGATCAACGAGCAACACCAACGCAGTCACGGCTGGCAAGATCAGAATATCACGCCGCAGTTGCTTCAACGAGAACCTTTCCGTGTTCTGCCGTGTTCGCGGCGTGATTGGCAATTCAGGCAATATCTCGCTTGGGGCAAGGCCTCCAGGCGTGCGCGGTCAATCCTGGCCCCGCAGGATTCGCAGATACCGTAGGTGCCATTCTCAAATTTAGCCAGCGCCTGTTCCACTTGCTCCAGCGTGGCCTTGAGCTTGCGTTTGAGCGCCACGTCCACAGCTTGATCAAAGGCCTCGGTGCCGTCGTCGGCCATGTGGTTGCCATAGCCGACGCCTTCGTATTCGACGGCCTCTAGCCGCTCCAACTGCTCTTTCAGTTCTGTCTGCTCTGCCAGCAATTCTTGTTTCACTCTTTCGTACGAGAAAGGCATATTTATTCCTCCCGCCTGGCTCGTCAAGTATATCTATTCTACTCCACTCGGCCTGAATTGGCAAGATGGACGGCAAATGACAAATTTAATCCACCGACTCGATCCTCTCTCGCGGTAAACCCCTTGTCCGGCGGGCCAACTCGCAACTCTACGCTCAACGTCTCGGCAGCGATAAAGTCGCGCCACGCCTCGATGGCCCCGGCCAGTTCACCCTCGGCCTGGTAGGTGGTGATGATGCGATCATCCAGGTTAAAGCCCGCTTCTTTACGCAGGCTCTGCACCCGCCGCACCACTTCCCGGGCCAGCCCCTCGTTGACCAATTCGGGGGTGAGGATGGTATCTACGGCGACGGTCGTGCCCCGCTCCGAGGCCACCGAGAGTCCCTCCTGAGGTTCCTCCCGCACCAGCACCTCGCCGGGGGACAACTTGACCTCTTGGCCCTCGAATTTGAGATTCAACTCCAATCCGGCCCGTAGCCGTTTTACCGCTGCCAACGCATCCTGTTTCGCTAACGCTGCTCGCAAGGCCGGGAACCGCTTTCCAAAGCGCGGGCCTAGTAGTTTGTTATCCGGCAACAAGCGATAGGTAACCAAATCACTGGCGTCATCCACGAACGCCACCTGCTTGACGTTCAACTCGTCCCGTACCAGAGCTATCATCTCCTCGCCCAGTTCGTCGGCGCCCGCCCCCAGGTGAATCAACGCCCGGGCCAGTGGTTGGCGTAGTTTGACGTTCTGACTATTGCGAGCCGAGTGACCCAGCGCGACTACCTGCCGCGCCAGCGCCATCCGGGCCAGCAGCCCTTCATCCACCGCTTCCCCGGCCTGGGGCCAATCGGTGTGATGGACGCTCTCCGGCGCGTCTGCGTCCACCGAGCGCACCAGGTTTTGGTACATCATCTCGGTGACGAAAGGAGTGATGGGCGCCAACAGCCGGCAGAGCGTCGTCAGAACGTGATACAGCGTGCCGTAAGCCCCGTTCTTGTCCGCGTCCTGCTCGCTCTTCCAGAAGCGGCGCCGGCTGCGACGGACGTACCAGTTGGTCAGGTCTTGCAGAAATGGCTCCACTGTCAACGTCGCGCCATAGGCATCATAGTTCTCCAGGGAATCGCTCACCTGCGCCACTACCTGGTTCAAGCGAGCCAGAATCCAGCGATCCAGTGACGTTTGGACTTGCGGCCCAGAGGTCGGTTCCCAGCCGTCAATGTTGGCATACGTAACAAAGAACGAATAGACGTTCCACAACGGGATCAAAAACTGCCGCCGCACCTCGTCCGCCTTGCCGTATCCAAAGAGCAGATTGTTCTCCGGCTTTTGGCGGCAGTAGAGCCAGCGCATCACGTCCACGCCCATCCGGTCGGCGGCCTCGTTGAACTCGATGGCGTTGCCCCACGATTTGTGCATCTGCTCTCCATCCTCGGCCAGGAGCAGGGCGTAGCTGAAGACGTTCATAAACGGGGGCCGATTCTCCAACACCGTCGCCATCGCCAGCAGGCTGTAGAACCAGTTGCGGAACTG
>QMOE01000249.1 GCA_003648125.1 Chloroflexota bacterium | reverse complement strand
CAGAGGCTTCGCAGACACAGAGATTCACCGAGTTTTTCTCTGCGTCTCCCTGTGTCTTCTCTGTGAAGCTCTGTGTTTCCAAATTCTTGCTCAATGTGCAAGAATTTCACCGATAAGGTACTAACGACCACGTGGGCGGGGAGACCCCGCCCCTACCAGTGCTCAACGTCCCCGCAAGCGGATACGAACCTCTCGGCAACGGGGACACTCGGCCCCCCGGTACTCGGTGCCGCAGGTGCGGCAGACTTTGAGCGGCATAGGGCGATCATCCTCCAACGAAGAAGCGATGATAACGATCTCCTGACCATCGTACCGGGCCAGCCACTCACTTAACTCGGCCCCGCCTACCGTCCAGCAACCACTTTCCGCGCTGCGATGCAGGCGTCCCTCGACGACACCCGAATTTAACTCGTAGGCTGCCGAAATCAACTCCCGAACACTAGCCCTGCGGTAGGATGTCATAGCTCCTCCAAGTAAAACGAAAACGTAACACGTAAGGCTTTGCCTGCGAGCAGCAATTCTCAATTTGAGGTGTCATTGCGAGCCCCGGACATTTTTCCCGGGGCGAAGCAATCTCCCCCAATCGCTTGGAGATTGCTTCATCGCAAAAAACGCTTCTCGCAATGACATAATGAGAATTGCTGGCCTGCGAGTTGGCTTTCTTGCCTCATCTTTCACGCATCACCTCCCCGCGCAACACGCGAAAGTGATCAAAGTCGCGGGCGACGACCGTATCTGGGAAGATAGCCTGCGCCTCGTTCAGAATGTCCGACTCGCGATAGCGGCGCGAGACGTGAGTCAGCACCAGGCGATGGACTCCCGCATCCCGGGCCAACCGAGCCGCCTGCGCCGCCGTGAGATGGGCAAAGCGACGCGCCATATCCGCCTCGCTCTGCAAGTACGTGGCTTCGATGACCAGCATGTCAACACCACGAACGATCGGCTCCAAATCGCTGGTTCGCCCGGTGTCGCCGACGTGAACCAGGCACACTCCCGGCCGCGGCGGCCCGAGTACGTCGTCGGGGTGAATCACGCGGCCGTCGGGCAACGTCACCGGCTCGCCAGCGACCAGTCGTCGGCGCTCCGGCCCCTGTGGCACTCCCAACGCTTCCGCCCGCTCGTTGAGGAACGGACGGTGCGGCTTTTCGCGGAACAAATAACCCAGGCTAGACCCGCGATGAAAGACCGGGAAGGCCACAACCTCAAAGGTGTCATCATCCAGGACAACCCCAGGCTCAAGTGCTATGAAATCAATCTTTATCGCCGGCTTAACCCCGCGCAGCACCACCCCGTAGATCAGATCGTACACCCGTTCGAGCGCCCAGGCGCTGCCGTAAATCTCGATTTGGTCAACTGTCTCCCAACGCGCAAAGGTCGAGATCAGTCCCCCCAGGCCGAGGATGTGGTCGAGGTGACCGTGGGTGAGGAGGATCCTATTGAGCCGCTTAAAGCCCAGGCCGCTGCGCAGAATTTGTCGCTGTGTCCCCTCGCCGCAATCCACCAGGAAGCGATAGTTTTTATAGAGGACGATCTGCGCCGATAGTCCGCGATGGATGGCCGGGGCCGAGGCCGAAGTGCCCAGAAAGACGATCTCAATCATGCGTTTCCTCCGTCAGGGCGCGATGACCTCGCCCCTACGACCAGCGCGCCCGGCGATCCTGGTTCTCCCTCGACGCTCAACTCGCGCGTCAAAAATTGGCGCACGACCCAGACATTGGTCAACAAGTGCTGCGACACCCGCGATGTCACCAGCCGCGATTCCCCCTCCGCCAGGGCCATCGGCAGCACCAACTGGTCGGCCAGGTGAGAGTCGGCAGGGCAAGCGGCGAGATGCGCACCTGCATCTGCTCGCCGCCCTCGCCGTGAGAGCCGTCAATCAACACCGCATCTCGCCATTCGCTCACTTTTCCATCTCGCGCAGCGCGTCGTAGGCCGGGCGCACGCGGGTCTCGGGCCAACCTGGCTCCGTGATGGCCCACCAATACTGTTCGTCCTCCTCAGTCCAGCGGGGGTCAGCGATGGAGATCACGGTCATCAATCCAATCCAAGAAGACCAGTTTTCTCCGGCGTAGCGAAATGCCCGCGTCAGGTATTCAGCCTGCTGCTCCTGGGTGACAGCGTGCCAGTGATACGGCGAATCCTGGCGCGGATCGGTGCTCCAGCCCATCTCCAACACCGCCACCTGCTTGTCGCCATCGCCGTAGCGGGTCATAATCTCGCGCATATCCTCCACGTGACGGAAGCAAAAGAAGCGCTGCCCGCCGTATCCCAGCTCTGGGTTGGCGGCGTCATCGGGAGAGAGTTCCGGCGGGGCCTTGTAGCCGGGGGCATTGACTCCCAACAAATCAAAGTACGGCGCGGCTCCGGCCTCGTACATACCGATCAGGTAATCCACGTCGGGCATGACGTCGGGCGGGCCGCTGCCGGTGGGGGCCAGTCCAGCCGAGATAACCAGCGCGTCCGGGTCGGCGCTTTTGATGCCTACGTAGCAGGCGCGCAGCAGCGCGACGTATCCGGCCGGGTCGGGAGGGCAATCCTGCCACTCGCGGGCCAGGTTGGGTTCGTTCCATACCTGGTAGGCCCGCACGCGCCCCCGGTACCGGTCAGCCAACCGATTGCAAAAGTCACCCAAATCCTGCGGGTTTTCAATGGGGCCGCTGCGGACGTCCTCGGGCGGCAAAGTCCACACCGGCTGACTGTCGAGGCGAAAGAGGATATCCAGGCCAAATTGCTCCGCGTCGGCGACGATGCGGTCGGTAAAGTACCAGTCGTAGTTGCCCTTGACGATTCCTTCGATGTCTCGCCAGCCCACGTGCTGTTTGACCCAGGTAAATCCGGCGTCGTGGATCAGGGCCAGGTCGCGCCGCGCCACATTCTCGTCCCACCACAGGGAGGCCTGCATGCCATATTCGGGGGCCTGCATCCGCGCCCGAGGCCAGGATGTAGGCGTGGGCAGAGCGGAGGAATCCCTAAACCCCAAATCCCAATGACCAATGGCCAGGGTCAAAAGCAAAAAGCCAAGAACCAGGGACGTGGGGCCGAGAGGCATAGGATTGGCAACCCGGCGATAGCGGGGAGATTGTTCATTGGTCATTGATTCAGGGCTTGTCCATCGCGCCGATAGCACCGAAAGCGGGGCGCGCAGCCCCTTGCATATCAATGATCCCGTAAGGAGCGTTCGGACTTTCTGCCCCCAGTCCACCGTGCAACTGGGAAAAGTTCAGGTTCCACAGAAACGCCAGGCGGACAAAGCCCCACTCTCGCATCAACTGGAACGCTTCCACGTCCCACTGCGCCTGCTCGTCCAGGGTGTTATCCAGCGCAAACTCGAATCCCGGCGGATAGCCGTCGAATCCCTCAGCCGTGGCCCAGCCGAACTCGGTCACGCAGAGCGGTTTGTCGCTGCCGGCGGCTGCGATGCGGTCGTGGTAGCCCCATAGGGTGGACTTGAAGGACCAACTGTGGTCGGGGTTATCAAAGGGGCCGCGGAACTGGGCGGTTGTGTCGTCGTACCCCTCGTCCCACGCTATGTTGGGGGGCATGTTGATCCCGTTGTGGTGCGCGCCCACGCAATCACAGTGGTCGAGCAGCCCAGCGGCGACGAGTTGCTCAAAGTATGTAAAGTCATCCATATAGATGACGCGGTTAGAGTTGTTGGGGTCGGTGGCCGTGGCTCCAACGGGTGAAAGCGCGCCGCTGATGACGATGATGTTGGGATCGCGGCTCTTGATGGCCTGGTAAGCCATCTGCAACATTTCGACGTACCGCGCGGCGCTGACCCCCTCGGCGGTGTCCCACTCCCGGTCCAGGTTCTGCTCGTTCCAGACCTCGATAGCGTGGATGCGACCCTGGTACCGGTCTACGACCAGCCCCAAAAAATTGGCAAAATCCGCCAGATCGTCCGGCGGAGCGCCTTCTGGGTTGGCGTCTATGTAACTGTGCATCCATTGGGGCGCGTCCACCACGCTCAACATGACTTTGATGCCGCGCTGGTTGGCCGCCTCGACCACCCAATCGTAAAAGCTCCAGTCCATCTCACCCTGGTTGCGCTCGACGTCGGACCAACGCATCTGTTGCTTGACCCAGCCCAGGTCGAGGCTCTCCACCTGGCCCATCATATAGTCCACGTCCCCACCTCCCGTGCCGTGGATAGCGATGCCGTAGCCAAAAACCTCCTCCGCCGGCTGGACGGTGGGGAACTCGGCGCTGACGGTGGGAGTGGGTTGAGTAGCGATTCCCTCCTCGGTGGGAGCGGCAGCCTCCGCCGTGGGTGTTACCTCTGCTGCCTGCCGACCGCCATCGTCCCTGGGGCTGAACCAACCGTACCAGGTACATAGCGCGCCGACGATGACGAGAACGAGCCAGGCACCAATAGCGACGTAGAGCCGCTTGCCACCTAAACGTCTGTTACCAGAAGGTGAACTATCAGACATTACAACCTCCTTTAGCTAACTCGGTGTCCAAGTCTCACCTAGCTACCAAGGTATCTACCCCGAAAATAGACTCAACGTTACTACCTTGTTGGACTTTGGACAACGCGGGTATTGACCTTTCAGGCAGTTCTTGCATGCCAGGAAACGGATGCTGGACGCAGATTTTCGCAGATAAACGCAGATAAAAGAACAAAAATATGCGGAAATCAGCGTTTATCTGCGTCCCAGTCCCAATTGTCCAAAGTCCAATACCTTGACAATGTCACATTTGATCGCTATGGTCGTTGAGGAGTGAGCACGCCCCCGTGCGAGCGAGTCTAGCATAAATTAAACCGCACCTAGCAGTCTATCGGAGAGGTTAGACAGCGCCCCACTTGGCGATAATAGAGTCCCGAACTTGTTCGGGATAGACTCAACTTTGTAGGTCACACTTGTAGCGTGACAGAT
>QMOE01000248.1 GCA_003648125.1 Chloroflexota bacterium | reverse complement strand
TTGATTGGTGCCGCCGTCATCTTGGTGCTGACGTTGCTCAGCCAGATACCGGCTGTCGGGTGCATCTGTTGCGGCGTGACGTGGCTGGCGTATGCCGGCATCGGGGCACTGGCCGGGTACTTTCTGACCCCGCCTCGCTCCGCCGGCGCGGGAGCTGGCGCGGGCGCCATCGCTGGATTGGTCAGCGGGGTGGCCAGCGGGCTGATCTGGACCATTGTCATGGCGGTTCAAATGGCAATCGCCGGTACAGATACCATCATCTCGGCCATAGACCCCGCAACGATGCGCCAGTTGAGCGAACTTGGCGTTGAGATCAGCCCTGATATGTTGGCCATGTTCTCCGGCGTGGGTGGAGTAGCCCTCATTGGCGGAACGTGCTGCCTGACCAGCATGGCCGCAGGCGCCGGACTGGGCGCCGTCGGTGGGGCCATCTTCGCCGCTGCCAAATCGGACTAAAAACGGGCAACGCCCACAAAAAAAACAATTCCAGGCCGAGCCGTAGCGCAACTTGCCAAGTTGCACCCTGGCAAGTTGCCTATGGCCGTTTGGGTTGATTTTCAACCCTCGCGCCTGCAAGAAGGAACTTGTAGTGTATGTCGAATCCAGTCTCTCGTCCTCCAGACCAGCACCAGGCGCTCAGCGAGCTTTTTCGCAGTCGTGATTTCAAGTTGCTGTGGGTCGGCCAGTTGCTCTCCCAAATTGGCGACCAGTGCCTGCTAATCGCGGCAATCACGCTGATCTCTGGCTTCTCCCAGTCGCCGTGGGCCATGCTCATCCCGGCCATCTCGATTGCTCTACCGCAACTCATCTTTGGGCTGGTGGGCGGGGTGGTGGCCGACCGCTGGAATCGCAAGCTGACCATGATCGGATCCGATCTGTTGCGGGGGCTGGTCGTTCTTAGCATCCTCTTTGTCAACGACGTCCAGCATCTCTGGATCCTCTACCTGGCGGCGGGCGGGCTGGCTTTGATGGGCGTCTTCTTTTATCCTGCGCGCAACGCCGCTATCCCCAACATCGTCCCGCCGGGGTTGCTCCTGGCAGCCAACGGTCTGATTCAGGGCAGTTACATCATCGCGCTCATCATTGGCCCGCTTATCGCCGGCGTGGCAGTTGATTTGTGGATGCCATTGGCCATCATTTTTGATAGCGCGACGTTCCTCACCTCTGCGCTGGTCATCGCTGTGATCAATATCCCCGCAGCGCCGGCGGAGCAACAGTCCGCAGCCGAGGCGAATACAGTTTGGGAGGATATGAAAGTCGGCCTGAACTTTATCCGCCACAACCAGGCTTTGAGTCGTGTGTTGGCTATCATGGCCGTCGCCACTCTGGGGATCGGCGCGGTTGTGCTGCTGGCTATCCCCCACCTGGAGGCGCAGCTAGGGGCCGGCGGGCTAGAGTACGGAATCGCTATGAGTATGCTGGGCCTGGGTTCCGTGATGGGCGGCCTGATGGTCAGCCGGCTCTCGCGGCGCATCTCTACGAGCACTATCGTGGGAGGAATGCTGATCTTGGGTGGAGCCGCCATCGTCGCCTTTGCCTTTGCTCCCAACTATACCGTTGTGCTGAGCAGCGTCGCCGTCATGGGCGTGTGCATCGTGATGGCCCGTGGGGCGCTGGACACGATCTCACAGTCGCTCTCGCCGGACGCGGTACGGGGACGGGTACAATCGGCGGCCAACCTGCTCGTCGTCGCTGCCACCGCTGGGGCCGAGGGGCTGGCGGCTCTGCTTGGCTCTCTGCTGGGGGTGCAAATTGTCTTTGTGGCCGCCGGAGTCGTGACGGCGCTGGCCGGCGTGGCAGCGACCTTTGCCCTGCGCGGCGCAGCCAGGCTGGCGGGTAAGGGAGTGGTGGTAGGGGAGGCCATAATTCTGGAGTAAGCGTTCGGGGAGTAGGCCAAACGTCGGTTGAGTAGCCCCACAGGGGCATATCGAAACCACGTTTGGCCCATTGAGGGCGAAATCTGTTGCAAAAGCCGCTCGCTTCTTTGACAGCAATTCCCGTTATGAGTGAAAAGTCAGGTCGTAGCCGCGATTTCGCAATCGCGCAGGGTGCTTTACGTGGGAAAACAGACGCGATTGGGAAATCGCGGCTACAAAACGGGAATTGCTGCTTCTTTGATGACATTGAACTGCGGGGTAATACTATATCAGGAGGAAGAATGGTCAACCAGGAGTATGCGATCTCACATTGGCCCGATACAGACGAAATCCTGGCCAAGTTTGACCGATTGGTAAAATCGCCAATGCGCCCCATTCGGCGCGAGCGGATGCAGGAATATCTGGATTATTTCGAGACTCGTTGCGCCCGCTCCAAAGAATTGACGGACGAGGCTAAACAACTCATTCCGGGGGGAGTGCAGCACAATCTGGCCTTTAACTATCCCTTTCCGCTGTGCGTCACCAAAGCGGAGGGCGCTTATATGTGGGACGTGGACGGTAACCGGTACGTTGATTTCCTCCAGGCTGGCGGGCCGATTGTGCTGGGCAGCAATTATAAACCCGTCCAGGAAAAGGTGATCGAACTCATCCGCGAGTGCGGGCCGCTGACCGGGCTGTTCCACGAGTACGAGTACAAACTGGCGCAACTCATTAACAAACACATGCCGGCGGTGGAAATGTTCCGCATGCTGGGCAGCGGCACCGAGGGCGCGATGGCGGCCATCCGCGCGGCCCGCACCTTTACCGGCAAGCAGAAAATCATCAAAGTGGGCGGCGGTTACCACGGCTGGAGCGACCAACTGGTCTACGGCCTGCACCTCCCCGGCACGGCCACGATGGAAGCATTCGGTATCCCCAGCGGCTGCTCGGCGGACACGCAAGAGTTCTTCCCCAACGACGTGGACGCTCTACGCTCCCTGCTTAAAAAGAACGCCGACAAGGGCGGCACGGCGGCCGTGCTCATTGAGCCGCTGGGGCCGGAGAGCGGAACCCGTCCCGTCCGGCGCGATTTCAACCAACAGGTGCGCGATCTGTGCGACGAGTTCGAGACGCTGCTCATTTTCGACGAGGTCGTGACTGGTTTCAGAACCGGGTTAAAGGGCGCGCAGGGATATTTCGGCATCAAGCCTGATTTGACCATCTTTGGCAAGTGCATCGCTGGCGGCTACCCCGCCGCTGGGGGGTTGGGCGGCCGGCGGGACATAATGTCCTGCCTGGCGGCCGGCGTGGGGGCCGGCGCACCGCGCGCTTACGTCGGGGGGACGCTCTCAGCTAACCCCCTGAGCTGCGCGGCCGGCTATTATTACATCAAAGAGATGGAAAGAACCAACGCGGCGGTCAAGGCCGGGCAGGCCGGCGACAAGCTCTGCCGGGGCATCCAGGCGATCATTGACAAATACGATCTGCCCTTTGTCGTCTTTAATCACGGCTCGATTTGCCACCTGGAGACCTCGGGCGTGATGCTGCTGAACATTATGGAACCCGAGTCGCTGATGCAGATCAAGCCGCGCAAGTTTATGATGGAAGAGATGGGGGCCGCCTTCATGGCCGAGGGCATCGTCACCCTGGCGGGCAGCCGGTTGTATACCAGCATGGCCGATAGCGACGAGGTGATCGAGGAAGCGCTGGCTGGGTTTGACCGCGTCTTTAGCGGCGTGGAGGGGGTGTCGGGATGAGTTCGCAATACATCGTTGCCCACGACGTGGGCACGAGCGGCAACAAGGCGGTGCTGGTGGATACGGAGGGTAACATCCACGGCAGCGCATTTCAGGCTTACCCGGTCCATTACCCGCGCCCCGACTGGGCCGAGCAGGAGCCGGAGGACTGGTGGCACGCCGTCACCTCCACCACACGCCAGGTCTTGGAACAATCCGGCGTCGCGCCCCAGGACGTGCTGGCGATGGTCTACACCACGCAGATGCTGGGCATCCTCCCGATGGGGCGCGACGGGCGGCCGCTGCGCCCGGCCATCATCTGGCTGGACGGGCGAGCCGCTGCGCAGGCAGGGCGGGTGATGCGCAAGTTCCTGCATCCGCGTCTCTTTGCCCTCGTCGCCGGGACGGAGCTCACCGGCAAGGACGGCATCCCCAAACTGCTCTGGCTGAAGGAGAATGAGCCAGAGATATATGACAAAATGGCCTGCTTCTTGGACGTCAACGGCTACCTCACCTACCGGGCCACCGGAGAGATGGTCTTTGAGTGGTCGTGCGCTTCGGCCATCGGGCTTGATCTGAAGACAAAAGACTGGATGCGAGGAATTCTGCGCTACATGGGGCTGGATATGACCAAGTTCCCCTCACTGGTGCGCTCCACCGACCAGGTGGGCGGGCTGACCCCGGACGCGGCGCGCGAGTGCGGGCTGCTGGAGGGGACGCCCGTCTTTGGCGGCAGCGGCGACTCTCCCGGCGCGGCGGTCGGCTCCGGCGCGGTCGGCGAGGGAGACGGGCACATTTACCTGGGCACATCCGGCTGGGTGGGCGTCGTCACCGAGAAAATCGTCACCGGGCGACACGGCGTCGTCTCCATCCACTCGGCCGACCCGGACAAGGCTTTTCTCTTTGCCGAGATGGAGACGGCCGGGGCCTGCCTCAAGTGGATCGCCGACCAGTTCTACCGCTACGAGCAGGCCGACCCGGCCATCCCCAACGTCTACGCGCTGATGGACAGGGACGTGGAGACCATTCCCCCCGGCGCCGACTACCTGGTCGCTACCCCGTGGATGTACGGGGAGCGTTCCCCCGTCGCCGACACCTGGGTGCGTTCCACCTTTTTTAACCTGAGCGCCGACCACACCCGCGAGCATCTCTTGCGGGCGGTCTACGAGGGGGTGGCCTACAACCTGCGCTGGATGGTCGAGATCGTGGAGCAGCAGTTCAAATTCCCGCTGCCCGCGCTGCGGGTCATCGGCGGCGGGGCACGGGGCGCGCCGTGGATGCAGATCATCGCCGACGTG
>QMOE01000247.1 GCA_003648125.1 Chloroflexota bacterium | reverse complement strand
TTGGCTGCCAATGTCGCCGACAGCGGCGCCCCGGAAGTGACCGGCGCGATGCTCTCCGTGCCCCTTAAACTTGGCGGGCGGACCATCGGTGTGTTGGGAGTCGGAAATCGGATCAGTGGAACAGCCTCCCGCTCCCCGGCTTACCCCCCGCGTCCGGAGAACGCGCTCACAACCGGTACTGATCCACCGTCTCCATCAGGCTGCGGGCCAGGTCGTTCAGGTTGCGCGCCGCTTCCTCCGTCTGGCGTGTGCTCGCCAGGTTCTGCGCCGTCGCCTGCTGGATGTTCTGCATCGCCACCGCGATCTGCTCCACCCCCGCCGCCTGCTGCCGCCCCCCGCTCACCACCTGCGTGGCCATCTGAGACGACTCGGTGATCACCTCCCCCAGCCGCTCGATGGCCTCCTGCGTCCGGGCCGCCAGCCGCATCCCCTCCTCCACCACCTTGGTCCCCTCCTCCGTCGCCATCACCGTCGCGTCGATCCCCTCCTTGATCTCCGACAGGATGCCCCGCACCTGCCCGGTCGCCCGGCGCGATTGCTCCGCCAAATTGCGCACCTCCTGCGCCACCACGGCAAACCCTTTCCCCTGCTCCCCGGCCCGCGCCGCCTCCACACTGGCGTTCAACGCCAGCACGTTCGACTGGGAAGCGATCTCGTCCACCGTGGCGATTATCTCCCCGATCTGCCGCGTCCGCTCGGACAGCGCCAGGATGTTCTCCGCGATCCCCTCCACCCGCTCCCGGATGCGCCTCATCCCCGCGATGGTCTCCTGCACCGATTCCTGCCCCGAATGCGAGACCTCGACGGTGCGCCGCGAGACCTCCATCACCTTTCCCGCCCGCTCGACCGACTGCTCAGCGATGGCCTTGACCTCCTCCACCGTGGTCCCGGTCTGCGAGATGGCGGAGGACTGCTCGCTGGCCCCCGAAACCTGCTGCGTGGTGGCGGCCAGTATCTCGGCCGCCGCCGCGCTGAGCCTGTTGGCCGCGTCGCGGATCTGCACTATCATACCCTGCAGGTTGGCCACCGTCTCGTTGAGGCTGCGTCCCAGCTTCAGCAGTGGATCGTCGCTGCCCCGCCCGGCGCCGTCCAGCGACAGCCGGGCGGACAGCTTGCCCTGCCCCACCTGCGCCATGAAGTCCACGTACCGCTCCACCGCAGCCTGCAAGTGCTCTCGCCGCTCCCGCTCCGCTTCCGCCCGCCTCTCCACCTCCAGGCTGACCTCCAGGAAGCGGCGGAAGTGACGCTCTTGCTCCAGCATGACCTGGCGCACGATGACGGCCACGGTCAGTAAGGTGGACGCTCCCAGGAGCGCGCCGATGACCCAGGCCGCGGTCTGTTCCAGGGGGGAACGCCAGCCCGGCGTCCACACGTTGACCGCGACCACGTCGGCGGTGAAGGCGGCTACGCAGGCCCCGATCATCCACAGCCCGGCCCGGTCGTCCAGGAGCAGGTAGGATAGAACGATGATCAGGACGTAGACCACCGTCAAGGCCAGCTCGATCTCGGGCAGCACGAGGAAGATGAGGGTCACCTCCAACAGGATGGAGCTCAACAGCAGGATGACGCCGCTCCTCTGCCGGTCTCGCTGGCGGAATGCGGGGTAGAGCCAGGCCCCGGCCGCCGGCAGCGCCTGGATCGCGACGATGGCCAGCAGTTGGGTGTATTCCCGAAAGAGGAGCCACAAGGCCAGTATCGCTACCGTGAAGCCGAGGCAAGACCACTTGATGATCCGGCTGGCGGTCAGCGCGAACTGCGTCCGCCGCTCCAACACGCGGGATTCGATCGATTCCTCGTCTGCCGCTCTGGGTTCGTTCGTCGTAGCTTTCATCTGTTACCTCCACGTGAGTTGACGATACACGATTGATCCAATTCCCGCCCCACCAAATCGAGGACAGCGCTGTAAAGCACCCGGACCACGCGGCGGTCTCTCTTCGTGATGCTATTCCTCGCTCTCCGCGCGTGCGGTCGTGAACAGGCCGCTCGCGGTCGAGAACCGGATAGGTCCACCAGCGCCGACCCGGTCCAGCGCCGTGACGTACCGGTCACGCTCGCTGTGGCCGTAGAATCGAGCGTAGAGGGCCAGGAGACGGGAGACGCCGGCCTCGAACCGCCCGTTCCCGGTTTCGATTCGCCCGACCAGATCGTAACACCTCTCGGCGTGGGAGTCGGCCAGCCGCAGGATGCGTCTCCAGGCCTCGACCAGGGCGCTCTCCTTCGACTCCTCCATCCCGCCCGCGAGTAATTCGTGATGAACGATCAAGATGGCGTTGACACCCCCTTCTCGCATCTCCTTGTCGAACGTCCGCACGTCGTTGTAAAGACGCAGGGCCGCCCCGGCGTGTTCGATGACCTCGACTACCGCCCCGAACTGTTCCAGAACCGCGTCGTCGTTCAGGAGAATCAGGACCGTCGCTTCCCAGAAGGGCATGCCGATGCTGTGAATGCCGGTCTCCAGGTATTCCTCTAACGTGGGCAGGGCGCCGGGTCCGTGGGCCTGGTACTCGAGCGCGTACTCGGATTCTCGCGCCATGGCTTCGACCAGCAGACGCAGACAGGTCGTCCAGTACTCTCGCAAGGGCTCGAACAGACGAGACTGCGCCAGCCGCTCCTTCATATCCAGCAACATCGCCGTTAGTTCGTCGCCCCCGTCTTTCTCCTCGTCTATCCCGCTTCCGGCGCCGGCCATCGCACACCATCGCTCTCCTCGTCTGCGCAGCTCTCCGACGGTCGCCAGTCGCTCGTCGGCGACGTCGTCGAGCCCGTAGATCCACAGGATCATCTGCGCCGCCAGCAGAGCGTCGGAGAGCGGCAGTCGAGGCAGGGCCACGGCGGTCTCCAGCGAGGCGGTCAGGATACGGCCAATGCGTACGAAGGGATACCGCCGCGCCCACGTCGTCAGCGCCTCTATCAGGGCTTCCGTCCTCTCCTCGACTTGTTGTTTTTCCTCTGTGCTAAGTGCGTTTAGAGCATCGGCGACCATCTCTCTCCTCGTCTCTCTCAGAGGTCCTCGTACATTCCCAGCGCGCTCACCACCGCCGAGTGAACGATCTGAGAGGGTGTGTAGAGGCACTTGTCTATCCACATGGGGGGATAGTTCCCCGGCTCGTGGTGCTCGTACAGGTACTGCGCGGCGCGGGAGAGAACCGTGCGATTCGGCGATCCCGTATGCCGGTAGTACGCAGCCAATGCCTGGAGACAGTAGGCCGTCTCTTCGGCCGTGGGGCGGCCCCATCCCCAGGAGCCGTCCGATCGCTGGGAGGCGACGATCCAGGCCACCGCGTCGCGGGCCATCTCGTCGTCGAAGCCGATCAGGGCGACGACGGCGTGGGAGGTGGCGTAGTAGGGGGAGACGTGCCACTTGTCGAACCAGTAGGCGTAGTTCACCCGCGTGCGTCGCAGGAAGCCGAGTATCTTGTCCACCACGCGGGGCCGGGGCTCCCAATCCGGGCACATGTGCAGCGTATCCAGCAGGTGAACGTGGACCCCGACGGACGGATTCCGTTCGTAGGGAAAACACGCCAGGTGGTCCTCCCGCTCGTAGGCGGTGAAAACCAGCGGGTCGAGGTCGTATCCCCTCTTCCGTAACAGTTTGAATACCACCGCCGTATCGTCCAGATCCGGCACCGAGTATTGCCGGGAGAACCCCAGCCCGCGTTCGTCGTCCCACGCCCGGTAGAAGTGATCGAAGCAGGGCCGCACCTCGTCTCGCAGGTCGTCGAGGAGACCGGCCAGGTCGAGGTTGTACAGCATCCAGCTCTGGTCGAATATCTCCACCGGATGGAGGGGAACGGCCGCGCCGCCGTTAGACGCCATTACCTCCGTCAGATACCGCCGCGCCGCCGGGTCGTCCGGGAGCCGGGTGAGGAAGTAGGCCGTCGCCGAAGGAGAATTGCCGAAGGAGCCGTTCACCTCCTGGGCGTCCCTGGCGCGCTCGACGTCCAGATTATCCCCCAAGAATTCCAACGAGTGGGCCACCGTTACTTCGCGGGAGTAGAGCACGGAGGGCGGAATCAGCCGCAACTTCTCCTCCCGGAGACGGTCGTACCTCTCACCTGCGGCGTAGGGCAGGTTCAGTTCCAGCCGCTGCGCCTCTCGCCACAGGGTGGGAAAGATCAGCTCGAACCCCACGGTCTCGTGAGGGTCGTGGCGCAGCCGGCGGACGTTCCGGCGCAGGTAGGTCTCACCCCGGTGTATCGCTTCCGCGTCCCGGCGCCGGCCGCCGTCCCGAGCCAGGGCGGTGATGGCCGCCAGGGTAGAGATGACGCGGTCGTGGTAGTACTCGATCTGACCGCCCCAGCTACCGTCGGGGTGCTGATGGTTCCGCAGCCACTCCAGGGCTTCGGGGAAGGCCGGAGCAGAGAGATTGTGCCCGTCGGGCACGCGGGCCGTCCAGGCCGTGTCGTAGGCCGTGGTGGACGTGGCTGTGCGGACCGGCCCGTGCAGCAGTCGCCGCGCTTCTTCTCTTGTTGAGTCGTACATCGTCTTCCTCGCTCTCGATTTGTATTTGGCATTTGTTTACCGGGTCATGCGCGCCCGGCGGTAACCGATGAAGGTCAGTCACGGCTATGGCCCCAAAGGTTGGGCTGGGCCGTGACCGGGCCGTGTTGGTCCGGCTTCCCGCTTCCCCGCGACCAAGTTCAAGGCCCGCGGTCGTGGGCTGCGGAGGAGTTCAGCGGCTACATCCGGGAAGTCCCGTTCCTGCTGGCGGCTGGTCTGGATGATACTGGCCAGAATCGCGTGTGTGTCAGCACCCCGGTTACTGCGGTTTCCGGCTGAGATTTTCCGCACGATCACCGCTGGCCGGATGGCCCGTTCAGCGATGTTGTTGGTGGCGTCCACCTCGTCAACGTAGAGGAAGGTCAACAGATGGGAGCGTTGTTTCGTCAA
>QMOE01000246.1 GCA_003648125.1 Chloroflexota bacterium | reverse complement strand
TGTATCGAAACCAAGTGATCGCACGAGTGGGCGGCCAAACGTGGTTTCGATACGCCCCTTCGGGGCTACTCAACCGACGTTTGGCCTATCCCCTGAACGCTTACATTCCAAGAAGCGATAGCGAGTTGGTGTTGCGGAGGGTTTTCGATGCGCTACGTCGAGGTGCGCCGGCATAGTAAACGAGTCAAACCGGGACAACATTTGTCACAGGCTGGTATCAACCTGGCGCGTCGAGTGGGCAGCAGCCTCGGCCCGTATGATCGGGTAATTACCAGTACAATCCCGCGTGCCTTTGAAACGGCTATCGCGATGGGATTCGCCGTTGACGAACAACTCGATCAGCTGAGCGAGATGGGCGACGACGTTGACGCTGAGATTCACTGGGCGGCAGGATTCGCCGAGTTCGCTCGAGTTATTGAGCAGGGTGGGGCAACGGCGCGTTTCGCTCGTGCGCAGGCACAGACCTGGCGCTCAATAGCGATGGCGTTACCAGACGAAGGGGGTGCACTGCTCATCACACACGGCGGAATCATCGAGGCCGGCGCGGTTGCTTGTCTACCGCGCGCGGACCACAGCGCGTGGGGGGTAGCCTGTGACTATTGTGAAGGAGTACGGTTGAGTTTCAACGGAGAAACGTTCACTGAAGCAGAGATTCTGCGAGTTGAATCAGGAGGTGACTGATGTCTGCTGACAAACTGCTCTATCTATCCCAGGCCGACGTGGAGTCCGTCGGTCTGACGATGGCCGAAATCGTCGGGGCGCTGGAGCAAATGTTCCACGAGAAGGGTAAAGGCCGGGTCGAGATGCCGCCCAAGCCCGGTATCCACACGATGCCCGATGCTTTCATCCACGCCATGCCGGCCTACATCCCCGCGCTCAAATCCGCCGGGATCAAGTGGGTCGGCGGCTACCCAGAGAACCACAAACGCGGTTTGCCCTACATCACCGGGCTGCTCATCCTCAACGACCCCGAGACGGGTATCCCGCTGGCGGTGATGGACTGCGTCTGGATCACGGCCCAACGCACCGGCGCGGCCACCGGGGTGGCGGCCAAGCATCTGGCCCGCCCCGATTCCGAGGTGGTCGGCATATTGGGCTGCGGCGTGGAGGGACGGAGTAACCTGGAGGCGCTGAACGTCCTTTTCCCGCTCAAGCGCGTGTTTGCCTACGATGTGGACGCCGACGTCCAGCGCCGCTACGTTGGGGAGATGAGCGAGCGGTTTGGGTTGGAGGTCGTGCCGGTGCAGGAACCGAGGCAGGCCGTGAGCGGCTGCGACATCGTGGTCACGGCGGGGCCGATCCTGCAAGTGCCGCACGCCACCATTGAGCCGGGTTGGTTCGAGGCCGGAGCGTTCGCTTCGCTGGTAGATTTTGACTCCTACTGGCATCCAGACGCGATGCGTGAAGCCGACAAATTCTGTACCGACGACGTGGATCAACTGGAGCACTATAAAAAAGTCGGCTACTTCCAGGACATCCCGCCCATCCACGCCGACTTGGGGGAACTGGTCACCGGGCGCAAGCCGGGGCGCGAGACCAACGTTGAGCGGACGATGACCTGCAATCTGGGGTTGGCCCTGGACGATATGGCGACCGCGCCGCTGATCTACCAGCGGGCGCTGGAGCGGGACATCGGCACTTGGCTGCCACTCTAGGCGGAGGTCGAGCGGAACAAAATGAATCCAGAACGCATTGAGGAACTACTTCGCCTGTTCAACGAGCAGGCCCCTATCGCTCGTTTCTTTGGCATGCGACTCTCGTACAGCGACGAAGGGAATGCGATAATTGACCTGCCCTACAACCCCGATTTAGACCATGCCCTGGGCGGGGTCCACGGCGGCGTGTACGCCACGCTGCTCGACACTGCCAGTTGGTTCACCGCTGCCGCCGCGCACGATATATCCTGCTGGGTGGCGACCTCGGAGATGACCGTCCATTTCCTGCGACCGGCGGAGCGCACTGCCTTGCGCGCCGTCGGCCAGATGATAAAATCCGGCAAGCGACAGGACATCGCGGAGGCGCGCCTGTACGATGAGCAGGAGCGGCTGATTGGTCATACAGTGGCGACGTTCATCGTTCTTCCCAGCGTGCCGATGCCGTGAGATTGTTTTGAGAGCCATCACGCTTGGGCCGCTCTATTCCGAAAATAGACTCAACTTTGTAGGTCACGCTTGTAGCGTGACGGATCAGAGTCGTCACGTTAAAAACGTGACCTACAATCAGCAATTCCCGTTATGGGGGAAAAGTCAGGTCGTAGCCGCGATTTCGCAATCGCGCAGGGTACTTTACGTGGGAAAACAGCCGCGATTTCCAAATCGCGGCTACAAAACGGGAATTGCTGCCTACAATTCACATTTCCCCCATTTATTGAAAAGGGTACGTTTCATCTCGGTTGGAGGTGGTCGCGGTTTCCATACCGCGCGCCATGGGAAGCGCGGCTACATTCACTGGATGTTACGCCTTCCTCTCCATCCGCCTCTGCACCCGCAGCACGAGGAAAGTGAGCCAGGGGGAGGGGTTCTTCTTGTCGGCAAATGACCAGTCCTTCCAGGCGCGGTACATTGAGCCGGCAGTGTAGCGGCCCTCCTCGTCAGCCTGCGCGGTGATCGTATCCACCATCTCACGGAAACGCGCGTCGGCGTGGATGAAGGGGAAGCGGCTGAGTACGTCCACCACGTGCAAAATATCGTACCAGACAAAAGGGTACTTTAATCTGCGGAAAGTCGTGCCGATGCCGAACATGTAGATCTTGCGCTCGGTCTGATGCTCCCAGTGCCAGAGCAGCATCTCGGCGCCGGTGCGCGTGGCGGGGCTGTCGAGCAATGCGGGTACTTGAGATAGCGCCTTGAGCGCATAGACGTTGACGATGGGGCAGGGGTCGGCCTTGCGGCCCGGCCCGCGGAATTTGCCCAGTTCCGGCGCTGACCGGCAGCGGTAGCCATTCTCGTCTATCAGGCCGACCAAGTGCTCCACCGCCCGCTGCACGTGCCCTTCGGCAAGCTCAGGACGTAGCTCATCGTCGCCCATCCCAAAGGCCAGCAGGGCGTAAGCAAGCGTCGGCGCGTCGCACAGCATCCACGTCCACATGTCCTCGCCGGTCCCACCGTATCGCTCGTGGATATTCATCGTGGTTTGAAAGGCTCCCTCCGGCGATTGATGAGCTATCACAGCCTCGATGCCAGCAGCTATTCCGGGATCGTCGGCCCGCACGCCGAAATCGGCCAGCGTGCTGAATTTGTAGATGGGATGAGCGGCATCGTTGTGTCGCTTGAGGGGGTAGCCGGGCCAGGCGGCGGCCTCGGCGATCATCTCCTGAACTTGAGGGTGCGCCAGCATCTCGGCGCGGGCGGCCTGCACATCGGGGTCGCCATCGGGCCGGTCGAGCAGGTCCAGCAGCGTGCGGTAGCGGGTCCAGGGTTCGTCGGATTCTAGCAGCCAGTCAATAACTTTTGTCATTTGTTCACTCCTTAAAGCGCACTATGGTAAAAGTGACACGTTTGTTACACAGAGCCACACAGAGGGGTCACAGAGAGCCTCAGAGGGCTTTTCTTTGTGTATCTCTGTGTCTTTTCTGCGCATCTCTGTGTAACAGTGCGACTTTTGCCTCGATGCCTTAAAGTACAAGCCTCTGAGCCAGCCGCCGGACGTTGGCCCGCCGGTGATCCAGGCATCCATGGGCCGCTGTCCGCATCTCCGCCTCCAGCCCCGGTTCCACCTTTGCCAGTTTGATCATGGCTTCCAGCACCAGTTTGGCGTGTTTGCTTTCCCACATTTCTAGCGCCCGCAGCAGATGGGGAAATATCTCTCGCGCTGCCTCCGGCCCGCTGCGACCGTATTCGCCCAGGGCCAGCACCGCGCAGTCGCGGACGATGACGCTTTTGTCCCGCTCGATTTTGTCCACCAGGTCGGGCAGCAGGGGCGCGACTTGGGCCGGCGTCAGCGATGCCACCAGTGCCAGAGCGTGGGTGGATTCCCAGCGCACGCGCGTGTTCTTGTGGCTGATGAGGGGAGCGATGCGATCCACGTAGGGCGCTACCAGCGCCGGATTCTGCTTGGCCACCTCAGTGAACACCTCGGCGCAGTTGCCCACCAGTTTATGGTCGTTCCACTCCAACCCCACCGCCACCTCGTCCAGTATATCGGGCTGCTCCAAAGCCTCACGAGCCACGGCCTTGTTGGAGGCCTCGCTGCGGTCGCCAGCGGGCGACGATAGTCGCTCCAGAATGTTCATTGGTTTACCTCCTCACTTTGCCGCGCTGCCGGGGCAGATGTAGCGCTTTTTGCAGTGGACACATCCCCTGGGCCGCAGGACGGCGAATTGCACACCGTTCAGGACGACGAAAACAACCATCCAGCCCAGCAGTGTCCAGGAGAAGCCGCGCAGGAGCACCACGGCTACAGCGCCCACGATGGGGATGAGCGGCAGGATCATGTAGACGGCCGCCAGTTTCATCCCCGTCTCCGGGTCGCCCGCGTCCTTCTTGCACAAGAGGGCCGTGTACTTGCCCCAGCCGTAATGACACCATTTGTCGTAGTAGTAGCAGGTGGAGCAGTTGTGCACTTTTAGCAGCCAGCCGACGGTGATCAAGATGAACAGCGCGTAGCCCAGCGAGACCACCGGCGCCCCGGCGACCTGCAGCGGCCACATCACGGCGAAGCCGATGGCCCAGGGGATAAGCATGAACAGGTTCTCCAGCAGGATCCACCACCAGGGAAAACGCTCCCATCCTTCCTCGTACAGTTTTTGCTCAGTCATTTATCACTCCTTTTCTACTTTCCGTGGGGCCATCATACAACGACCGCTCTCTGCCTGTTTGCAATGTCCACACACAAGACAAGCGTATCATCTCAATAATCCGGGGCGCGAATCTGTAGGGCGGGTTTCTTACCCATGCGCGTC
>QMOE01000245.1 GCA_003648125.1 Chloroflexota bacterium | reverse complement strand
GGCTCAGTACAAGGGTTTCGATACGCCTTCGGCTACTCAACCAGCGGTCGCTAGCCTTAGGTTGACGCGCATGGGTAAGAAACCCGCCCTACAAATTCGCGCCCCGGATTATTGAGATGATACCCACCTCATTTATGCAATATCTGGCTCAAGAACAGCTTGGTCCGCTCGTGCTTGGGCGCGGTGAACAATAGTTCTGGGGTGGTGTCCTCGATGATAATACCGTGGTCGAGAAGGATAATCCGGTCGGCGGCTGCTCTGGCAAATCCCATCTCGTGAGAGACGACCACCATGGTCATGCCTTCCTTTGCCAGGTCGAGCATCACGTCCAGTACTTCGCGGATCATCTCGGGGTCGAGCGCCGAGGTCGGCTCGTCAAAGAGCATGATCTTGGGGTTCATCGCCAGCGCCCGTGCAATCGCGACGCGCTGTTGTTGCCCACCGGATAGCTGCATGGGATAGACATCCGCTTTTTCCGGGATGCCTACCTTGCGCAACTGTTTCATCGCGATCTCTTTGGCTTCCTCGATTGAGCGGTGGCGCACGACGCGTTGGGCGAGGGTGACGTTTTCCAGCGCGGTGAGGTGCGGGAATAGGTTGAAAAGCTGAAAGACCATTCCGATCTCGGTTCGTATAGCGTTGAGTTGCTTTGGATGATTCGTCATCAGATGGCCGTCTACCCATATCTCACCGCTGGTCGGCGTCTCTAGGAAATTGATACAACGCAGCATTGTTGATTTACCCGAGCCACTTGGCCCGATCACGACCACGACCTTGCCCTGCGCGACATTCAAGTTGATGCCGTTGAGCGCCTTGACGTTGCCAAAGTGCTTGTGAAGGTTCTTGATGACAATGATGTCTCCATTCTCACTCATTTCACTCATGTCGGCGCAACCGCCTTTCCACAAATTGTACTACCAATGAGAGTGCAACTGTCATCGTTAAATATAAAACAGACAGTGTGATATATGCCTCACGGAAACGAAACGTGCTGCCGGCGTACAACCGCGCGACCTGGGTGATGTCTCGCACAGCCAGCACTGACACCAGGGACGAGTCTTTGACCATCGCCACAAAATCGTTTCCCAGTGCGGGCAAAACGTTGCGAATCGCTTGCGGCAGGATGATGTGACGCATAGCCTGCCCATAGCTCATACCCAGCGAGCGCGCAGCCTCCATCTGGCCGCGCCCAATGGACTGGATGCCAGCTCGAAATATCTCGGCCAGGAACGCGCCGTAGGTGATGGCCAACGCAATGATGGCCCGCACGTTCATGGCGACGGCCTGGTTCGTAAAACTGGTCAGAATTCCTCCAAGCGCCGTCAGTCCCAAAGTATTCAGCCACGCTCCCAAGCTGTTCATACCATCCACAGCTATTGGTACGCCTACCAATGCGATAAAAAATATCAGCACCAACATAGGAATACCGCGGACGAGTTCAATATATAGCGTGGCGAGGTTATTGAACAGCACATTGCCCGAGATGCGGCCCAATCCGGCTAACAGACCGAGCAGTAACGCGATCCCATAAGATATGAGGGAGGTAATAATCGTCACACCAAGCCCGGCCTTGATGAACTCGAAAGCCGCGCGGTAATTCTCTCGGGTATAAATGGAATAAGCCGCCCAGATGGCAATCAGGATCATTGTCAGGAACCACCAGGGGAATTGGGTCAGGCGTTTACCCCGTTGCTCCTTGAGCGCCTCCAGCGAGATACTTTCTGGTGCTATTGAGATTGATGGGTTATCGGCCACGGGTAACTCCTACGTTTTATTTGATAAACCGGTGTGCAGAAGCAGATATTCTGCACACCGGTTTTGAGTTGGTCCGAATCAGACGAATGACCTCTATTCGGGAAGGTCGTCGTAGGTGATGGTAAAGTTCGGGCCAAAGTACTCGGTGTTCATTCTTTCGAGTGTGCCGTCGTTCTTCATCGCGTTGATCGCCTGGTTCACCGCGTCAACGATATCGCTCCCCTTGGGGAAGATAAAGCCCAGTTGATCGCTGGACATTGAGGGGCCGACCAGTTTCAGTGCGTCGGCGTTCTCACCCAGGTAGCCCTGCCCGGCCACCTCGTCAATGATGACTGCGTCAACATCGCCAGCGATCAGCGCCTGCACGGCAAACGGGAACTGCTCGAATGCCTGGATGCGTTCTTCCGGCAGGAACTTGGTGGCAGTCTCATAGTTGGTGGTGCCGGTCTGCGTGCCAAGGATGAGGCTTTCGTCGTTGACGATGTCGTCAATGCTCGAGATGCGGTCCTCGTCTTTGCGGACCAGCAACCGTTGGTCGATGTTGATGTAGCCAACGGAAAAGTCCACGATCTCGGCCCGCTCGTCGGTGATGGTGACGCCATCAGCCCCCGCATCATACTGCCCATCGCTCACTGCCTGGATCATGCCTTCCCAGGCCGACTCGGTGTAGACAGGCTTGCAGTGCAGCCGGGTGCAGATCTCGTTCCAACAATCATAGTCCCAGCCGGCAGGCTCGCCCGTGTCAGGGTCTATGTAGTTGAAGGGCAGATAGGCATTCTCGACGGCAATCGTGATCTCGCGGCACTCGAGGTCAACGATGGCGTCATCAGCGGTCCCCAGGCAGCCTTCCACCTGTGGCCCGCCGCCCCCGCAACCCCCCAGCACCAGGGTCGCGATGAGCAAAACGAATATGGAAAGTGTGTGTTTGCGCATGTTTTTCTCCTCCTTATTATATGGGTTGCGCGAAAACAACATGTCCCCTGTATCTCCACCAGATTGGGAGAGGGACAAAGTTAGTATATGTGAAAAAGGCTGTTTTGTCAATTCGCTTTTGCTCTCAGGGTGTCCGTCATTTTCCTGCGCGCCGTGGAGCGCGGCCATTGGAGCGCGGCCATCTTGGCCGCATGCGGGCGGGAACGCTCGCGTTCCCAGGCAGTCATCGGAACGCGGGCATTGGAGTCACCCTGACTTGCCGTAGGGGCGAGGCAGTGCCTCGCCCCTCCTCGGCGGGGGATGCCCGCGCTCCCAGGCAAGATCCACTACCCGGCGCAAAAATTTGACGGACACCCTTGCTCTCATGCTCTCACCTATTCATTGTCTCGCGGACGGGACAGCGTCACGTCTCCTGCCAGGAGCCGATGTAATTTGCCATCTGGCGCGCGCAGCAAAAGCGCCCCGTCCTCATCCACAGACTCGGCCACGCCAATAAGCGTGCCTCCGGAGGTGGCAACCTCCACGCGCCGTCCCAACGTCGCCAGCCGGGCAGCCCACTCGGCGCGCGGGCTTGTCCCCGCTCGCAGCCGTTCGTACCGGGCTTCCACCCCCGCCAGCAGCGCCGTCAGCAACGCCACCCGGTCCGCCTCCCGGCCAGTTTCCGCCAGGATGCTGGTGGCGTCGGGGGCTAGAGCGGGTAGTGTTTCTGGCGGTACGTTCACGTTGACGCCAATCCCAACAACCACGAACTCGAGTTGCTTTCCTGTCACTCCCGTCTCGGTCAACACGCCAGATAACTTTTTCCAGCCTCGCGATTCGTGATTTGTGATTCGTGATTCAACTATCAGGTCATTGGGCCACTTTAACGCCGTCCGCAGTCCTGCCACTTGCTCAATCGCGTCCGCCGCCGCCAGGGAGCAGAGCATCGTCAACCGATTGGCACGGATGAGGGGCAACTGGGGACGCAAGAGAATTGAGCATAGCAGACAAGTGCCCGGCGGGGCCAGCCAACGCCGTCTCATGCGCCCCCGGCCGGCCGTCTGCTCGTCGGCTACCACGACCGTCCCCTCCTCCGCTCCCTGCGCCGCCAGAGCTTTTACCACGTCGTTGGTCGAGCCGGCGGTGGGCAGGTAAATCACCTTTCGCCACAACGTTGTGCTCTTTAGCGCTTTCTCGATCCGTTCCTGCATCTCGCCTCCTGTTTCATTCTACTCTCTTTCCTTCTTCTGTCAACGAAATTGCCATCAACGCCAATTTGATGTACAATCGAGCAGTGATAAATCACCTATGGACCCCCTGGCGCATGCCGTATCTCCGAGGCGAGGAGCACTTGCCGGAGGATTGTCTCTTCTGCGTCAAACCTCGCTCGGAGGATGCGGAGGCCCATATCGTCCATCGAGCCGGGCTGTGCTATGTGATTCTCAACCGCTTCCCCTACAACAGCGGTCACTTGATGATCGTCCCCTACGCCCACGTGGCGACGCTGGAGGATTTAGGCGCCGACGCCCTGGCCGAGATGATGGCGCTGACACAACTCAGCCTGCGGGTCTTGCGGGAGGCTTATGATCCCCAGGGATTCAACGTGGGGCTAAACATCGGCGAGGTGGCAGGAGCTGGGATCGCAGGTCACATTCACCTGCACATTGTCCCCCGGTGGGGCGGGGACACCAATTATATGACCACCCTGGGCCAGACGCGCATCATCCCAGAGTGGCTGGATCAGACCTACGAGCGACTGCGGCCGCTGTTCGAGCGCATGAGCAAATCGGATCGACAAATCTAAAATCCCATTATCAGTAAAGTGTATCATCTCAATAATCCGGGGGAATGTAGGTCGGAATGGTATTCCGACCAGCCGGATTACCAATCCGGCCTACAAATGCCCCAACTTTTTGAGAAGATACAGTAAAGTCAAAGGAGAAAACAGTATGTCCAACAACTCTCGTGAAGCAGTCATCGTCTCCGCCGTCCGCACACCGGTCGGCAAATTCCAGGGCACATTGCGGGGCCTCTCCGCCTCCGATTTAGGAGCGGTCGCCGTCCGCGCCGCCGTCGAGCGGGCCGGGGTTGACCCGGCCTCGATTGACGAGGTGCTGATGGGCAACGTCGTCCAGGCCGGTCAGGGCCAGGCTCCCGCCCGCCAGGCGACCATCAAAGCCGGGTTGCCCCCTACCACCTGCGCCACCACCGTCAACAAAATCTGCGGCTCTGGCCTC
>QMOE01000244.1 GCA_003648125.1 Chloroflexota bacterium | reverse complement strand
CTACGGAGTCGTGGTGATGGGGTTCGCGGCGGTGACGTTCAGAAAGAGGCTGGATTAGCAAGTGGGGAGTAGTTGATGAGTGACGAGGTAACCATCTTTACCCAAGATTTGGTGAAACAGTTCAAGACCAGGCGCGGCGCGGTGACGGCCGTGGACGGCGTGACGCTGCAAGTGCGGCGCGGCGAGACCTACGGCCTGATTGGGCCAGACGGGGCGGGAAAGACAACGACGACGCGCGTCATCCTGGGGCTGCTCAAGCGCACCGCTGGCGAGAGCCGCATCCTGGGCTATGACTCTATGCGCGATACCTACGACATCCGCGAGCGCGTGGGCTACATTGCCCAGCAGTTCGCCCTCCCCGGCGACCTGACGGTGATGGAGAACATGCGCTTCTTCGCCAACGTCCAGGGAGTCAGCCGGGAGGAACAGCAAAAGCGCATCCCCGAACTGCTCGAGTTCGCCGGCCTGAGCGAGTTCACCAACCGGCTGGGAGACCAACTCTCCGGGGGAATGAAGAAAAAACTGGCCCTGGCGTGCAGCCTGGTCCACGAGCCGCAGGTAGTGATGCTGGACGAGCCTACTCTGGGCGTTGACCCGGTCAGCCGGCGCGAATTCTGGAACATGCTGGGCGACCTGCGCACGGAAAAAGGGACGACCATTTTTGTCTGCACCCCCTATATGGACGAGGCGGAGCGCTGTAACTGGATCGGGCTGATGTACCAGGGCCAACTCGTCGCCCATGATTCGCCAGAGACGATCAAACGTATGGCGGCGCCGGGCCGCCTGCTCGAGTTTACCCCCTCGAACTTTGTGCCCGCTTGGCGGACAGTCGAAGAGATGGACGGAGTGTTGGAAGTGCAAACCTACGGAGCGATGCTGCACGTCTTTGTGGATAACGTAGAAAGACGCCAGCGAGAGATCGAAACCGCGCTATCCGCCCAGGGAATCACTTGCACTAGGATGCGCGAGATCGAGCCGCGCATGGAAGAGGCGTTCATCTCCCTCATCCGCAGGCAGCGGGAGCAGAATCATGGCTCGCCTGAGAAAAAGGTCATCCTTGAACTATGAACGAATACACTATCACAGTTGATAACCTGACCAAACGCTTTGGCGATTTCACCGCCGTGGACCGCATCAGCTTCCGCGTAAAGCAGGGCGAGGTCTACGGCTGGCTAGGCCCCAACGGCGCGGGCAAGACGACCACGATCCGCTTGTTGCTGGGCTTGCTCAAGATCACCTCGGGCAGCGCCCGCGTGCTGGGCTACGATCCCAGCACCGAGACCAAAACGATGCAGGCCCACGTCGGCTACATGTCGCAACTCTTTACGCTCTACAACGATCTCACCGCCCGCGAAAACATCCGCTTCTACGGCCAGGCCTATGGCCTTTCGCGGGAGGCGCTGAAACAGCGCCAGGCCGAAATAATCGAGATGGCCGGGCTGGTAGGGCGCGAGAACACGCTCACCTCCAACCTCTCCGGCGGCTGGAAGCAACGGTTGGCCCTGGGCTGTGCCATCGTCCACAAACCAAAAGTCGTCTTCCTGGACGAGCCTACCGCCGGGGTGGACCCCATCAGCCGGCGCGATTTCTGGGGCCTGATCTATGCCATGGCGAAAAAGGGCGTGACCGTCCTGGTCACCACCCACTATATGGACGAGGCCGAGCTATGCCAGCGGGTCGGGTTCCTCAGCCAGGGGCGGCTGGTGGCGCTAGATACTCCCGGTCAGCTCAAAGAGACACAGATGCGCGGGCAGGTCTTGGAAATCAACACGCTCGACCCGGAGCGGGCGATGCGCATGCTCAAGAGCGCCCAGGCGAGCGGCCGGCTGCCCTTTGACGAAGTCGCTTTTTACGGCGCGCAAATCCACGCCGTCGTGCCCGACGCGGAAGCGTTCAAACAACCCATCCGGGCGCTGCTGGAAAGCGAAGGGGTGCAGGTACACAGTATCGAATGGATCGCCCCGACACTGGAGGACGTCTTTATCTCGGCGGTCAAGTAACTTGACGGGCGTCTGAACTGAACCTTAAAAATTCCACATACTCTTGACAAACCTTCCTCTTTGGTGTACAATAAAACTGAGTGACCACTCATATAAGTGAGTGGAAACTCAATCAAGAGGAGGGCCAAATGTCTGCTCAAGACCCGATACGACAACAACTAATCCAGGCGCGGCGCAGTCAAATCCTCGACGCTGCCGCTGCGGTGTTTGCCGAAAAGGGCTTTCACCGCGCCAGCACCAAAGAGATTGCCAGCACCGCCGGCATATCCGAGGGCACCATCTACAACTACTTTGCCAGCAAGTCTGACCTGCTGATCGGCATAATGACCCGCCTGGCCGAGTTAGAATCGCTGGACGAGGAGTTGATGGAGGCGTTACAAGGCGACACCCGTGAATTCTTTGTCGCTACCTTTCGCTACCGCGTAGGGCGCATCCAGCAGGGACAGGAGATGCTCCAGGCCATCCTGCCGGAGGTGCTGACTAACCCCGAGTTGCGCGAGCAGTTCTACCAACAGTACGTGTTGCGCATCGCGACGATGATAGAGCAGTACCTCCAGGCGCAGATCGAGTTGGGCAATATACGGCCGGTGGACGTGCCGCTGACGGTGCGTGCTATACAGAGCACATTCGTCGGCCTGCTCGTCCTGCGCATCCTGGGCGACGAGCCGCTCCAATCGAGGTGGGATGACGTGCCGGAGATACTGGCAACGCTGCTCTTTGATGGGCTAAAGCCAGGAGAAGTGATATGAATATCTCGCGCACACTGGCCCTCATCCGCAAAGAGTTCCTGCACATCCTGCGCGACCCGCGCACGTTGGCGGTGATGTTCATAATGCCCATCGTTCTGCTGATGCTCATAGGTTACGCCGCCACCACCGACATCGAACACCTGCGCACCGCTGTTTTTGATGGGGACAGGACAACAGCCAGCCGCGAGTTGATCGAAGCTTATCGAGCATCCAGTTACTTTGACATCGTCCGCTACGTCGAGTCAGAGTCAGAACTGGGGCGGCTGATAGACGGCGGTCAGGTGCGCTCTGGCCTAGTCATTCCGATGGGCTATGGCCACGAACTGACCGTCGGAGGGCAGCCACAAGTCGCCTTTGTCATTGACGGGTCTGATCCCGGTATCGCCAACACTGTTCTCGCCGCTTCACAATCGGTCGGACAGGCTCATTCAATGCGCATCGTGGAGCGGACGATGGGTATTGATCCCGATGACATACCCGGCGTGCAGGTGCATCCACGGGTGTGGTATAACCCGGAGATGAAGAGCGCGAATTTTATGATTCCCGGTGTCATGGGCATGATTCTCTACTTCCTGACCGCTCTCTTTACTGCAATGTCTATCGTGCGCGAGCGGGAGCAAGGTACTATGGAGCAACTGATCGTGACGCCTATCAGGCCGCTAGAGTTGATTATCGCCAAGATCACGCCCTATGTCTTTATCTCTTTCTTCGACGTGCTGGAAGTGTTGGCTCTCGGTGTCTTTTGGTTCGGCGTGCCAATTCGGGGCAGTCTGGGGTTGCTGCTGGGACTTGCGATCTTGTTCCTGCTCACGTCGCTGGGCATTGGTATCTTTATCTCTAGCGTGGCTAACACGCAGCAAGAAGCAATGCTGCTGACATTTCTCACAATGTATCCGGCTGTTTTCCTGGGAGGGTTTTTCTTTCCCATCGAAGCGATGCCTTCCTGGCTGCAAGTCATTACTTATGTGATACCGTTGCGCTATATGCTCGTCATCCTGCGGGGTATCATTCTCAAGGGGGTGGGATTGCAAGTATTGTATCGGGAAGCGATTGCTTTGGTGATTTTTGGCGTGGCGATCATGCTGCTGGCGGCAACGCGCTTTCGCAAAAGTTTGGAGTGAAAACGAATGGACGAGCGGGTTATCGAAACACACGATCTGACCAAGCGCTTCAAAAAAGTGACCGCTGTGGACAAGCTCAATTTGAGCATCCAGCGCGGTGAGATATTTGGTCTGCTGGGGCCGGATGGGGCGGGCAAGACGACCACCATCCGCATGCTGTGCGCGATTATGGACCCCAGCGCGGGCAGCGCCCGCGTCGCCGGGTTCGATACAGTGAAGGGGGCGGAGGAGATCAAGAAGCGCATCGGCTACATGCCACAGCAGTTCTCCCTCTACGGCGACCTGACCGTGCTGGAGAACCTGGTCTTTTTCGCCGATATTTTCCAGGTCAAGCGGCAGGAGCGGGAGGAGCGCATCGCCCGGCTGCTGGGCTTTGCCCGGCTGACCGAGTTCAAAGAGCGGCGGGCGGCGCATCTTTCGGGCGGCATGCAGAAAAAACTGGCCCTGGCTTGCACGTTGATTCACTCACCAGAGATCATCTTTTTAGACGAGCCGACCACCGGCGTTGACCCTGTCTCGCGGCGCGAGTTTTGGGACATTCTGACCGGACTCCACATGCAGGGAGTGACACTCTTTATCAGCACGCCCTACATGGACGAGGCGGAGCGCTGCTCGCGGGCGGCGCTGATGTTCGAAGGCAGCATCATCGTCTGCGATGCGCCAGCGCATATCAAGGGATTGGTGGAGGGGGAACTGCTGGAACTGCGCCCCGACCGGCTGCGGGAGGCGCGCCGCATCATCGGCGAACTGCCCGGGGTGTTGGAGGTGCAGACTTATGGCGACCTGCTGCACGTCTTTGTGGACGATGCCGCCCGCCGCGCACCGCCCATCCAGGAAACACTGAGCGACGCGGGAATCATCGTACAAGGTATGCGCCAGACCCGTCCGCGCATGGAGGAGGCGTTTATCTCGTTGATTCGGAAACGTCTAGCGGGAAATGAGGGACTCGATTTCGTGGATTAGGAAAGGTAGATTAGGAGCCACAAAACTCAAATCGGGTGCGGGGATGCGATGATGCTTGATATCGGGAGTGATATGCTT
>QMOE01000243.1 GCA_003648125.1 Chloroflexota bacterium | reverse complement strand
GTAGAGACCGGCGCCGTTGCCGGCAGCGCCGTTGAGCAGGTGGAAGCCATTTATCGTCACGTCCGCCGCGCCGGTGACGACTACCACCCGTCCGCTGTTTTGACCGTTCAGGTAAGTGGGGTGCGCCTCGGGATCGCTGTTGAGCCAGTCGGTGGTGGTATAGCCGCCGGTCAGTGTGATGGACTTGCCCACGCTGACCACTTCTAAGCCGGCGCTGGTATAGTCGCCGCTGGCTACCTTGACCGTGTCGCCTGCCAGCGCCTGGTTCACTGCATACTGCACTGTGGCGCACGGTTTCCACTGCGTCAGGCAGTTGTTGCCTGTGCCGCCGTCTGTGTCATCCCCGGTCGCCGCGTCCACGTAGCGCGGGCCGTTTACAGCGTTGATCGTTGTCTCCGTCTCGTTGGTTTGATGGACGTCGCCAGCGATTAACACGTCGGCGTCGTTGAGTAGCCGCTCGCCGGCCGCCAGCCAACTGGTGACCTGGGTGGTGTAGGTAATATAGGCTGGCTGCATACTGAGGTCGCCCGTCCAAGTGATGGCTCGCTGGGAGACCAGGTAGCCGCAACTCCCCGCTTCGGGGCAGATGACCGTGCCGGTATAAGCCAGATAAGAGTCGAGCGTGTCGGTGAGCACCAGCCCCGTCTCGCCGCCTTGCAGCATGATCGAGTAGGTGATTACCTGACCGGGGTCGGCGGTCGCCGGGGCAGATTTAGCGATCACCAGCGAGAATTCGTCGGCGCCCAGGTCGGGATGTTGCAGCAGCGGGCGGTGTTCGCCGTCAATGTCCTCGCTCAACCAGGTATCCAGCCCCTTGTCAATGACGCTTGATCCCGGCTGGACGTGGTAATCCATCCCGTCCGGGTTCTCGAAACGAGGATCAAGGTCAAACCAGTTAGTGCTACTGACGACTGTGCCCTGGTTAGCCGTGTTGCTGTACCAGAGGGTGTTGGAGAGATAAGCGCTGCCCGCTACCACGTCGACGCCCACAGAGTGACTGTAAAAGACGGTATTGGTGAAGCGAGCTGTGTCGCTCACGACCACGCCGGCGGTGGTGTTGCGGGCAAAGGTGTTGTGCAGCAGAGAGCCGTCGCTGCTGCCGCCCGTCCGCACACCGGCCCCGCTATTCTGAGCCACGATGTTGTTGATCAGCGTGTAGGAGCCGTCGGCCACGTCCACGCCGTCGGTATTGCTGTAGATGTAACAGCGACTGATGACGGCCGTGGCCGCGTGGACGACCACGCCGTCGGTGCCGTTGACGATGTGGAAACCGCCCAGCATGACTGTTGCCGAGTCGGTGATGACCACGCCGGTGTTACCCTGAGCGTCCAGAGTCGTCGTGTAGGCGGCGGGGTTGCAGGTCCAGGCGGGCAGGGTGGGCGTGTAGCCGCCGGTCAGCGTGAGATCTTTGCCCACGTAGGCCACTTGACCGGTACCGGTGTAGGCACCATAGGCCACCTGTACTTTGTCGCTCGCCAGTGCCTGGGTGATTGCGTACTGGATCGTGAGGCAGGGCAAATCGGGCCGCAGGCAGTTGTTTATCGTGTCGTTGCCTATCTCTGCCACGTAGCGCGTGCCGGGCGTGCCGGTGATCACCGTCGTCACCACAGAGCCGGGGACATAGTTGATCTCGGCGACATTGGTGATGGTCGTTCCGGCTATCAACCAATCCGTGATCGTGGCGGTGATAGTGATGACCGTCGAGGTATCGGTGTAGACTGTGCCTTCCCACGAGACGGTGTGGTCGCTGTAGCCGCTGCTATTTGCAGGGGGCGTGGAACTATGCCCGGTGTAGCCCAGATAGTGATGCAGTGTGTCTGTGACCACGATGGTACGAGGAGCATCGCCAGAGTTGGTAATAGCGATGGTATAGGTGAGGGTCCCGCCCGCGGGAGCGTACGCGAGGGCCATTTTCTTGCTCGCCAGGCCGTTTTCGTAGGCCCCGATGTCGTACTGCCCGCCACTTGGCAGCGGGCGACGGTTGCCGTCCAGGTCATTGCTGGGCAAGGAGCCGGTCGTGCCTGCACCCACGTCTATGGCGTTGGAATCGGTGCGCAGGTGAAGGTCGGCATGCGCTGCGTTCACAAAGCCGGGCGTCGTGGTGATGGTGTGGCTGCCGGGGTTGACGTTGTAAAAGTTGCCCAGGCTGTTCGCCCACACCAGGTTATAATCCAAAGCGGGGGTGCCGCTCTGACCATCCTCCATGTAGATGCCATAGCCGGAATTGTGGGCAAAGATGGTGTTGCTGATAGCGGACGAACCGCTGAAGAGATAGATGCCACCGCCATTGGTCGCTGTGTTGCTGTAAAAGGTATTGTTCCACACCGTCACGCTGCTGCCGGCAAGGTATAGCCCCCCGCCATCAGCGGCGGTGTTGCGGTAAAGCACATTGTTCCACACGTGCTGCTCGACACCGGAGCCGTAGGAGCCGTACACGTAGCACCCGCCACCTTTTGTCCCCGCCGTATTGTTGTAGACGGTGTTGCGCTCCAGGGCCAAATCGCCGCCACTGGTATAGTGGTAGTATACACCACCGCCCTTACTGTCACTGCCGGTGGCGGTGTTGCTGTAGATAAAGTTCCGCCGCACCGTCGGCGCGGCCCCGGCAGCAATGTATATCCCGGCCCCGTTCCCTGTGACGTACCCCTGCCGCAGATGGAAACCCTCGATCGTCGGGGTAAAGCCCGCCGCGACGTAGATCACCCGTCCCTGTCCATCGGCGTCCAGTATTGTCTGGTTGGTCGTGGGATCGGGGGAGGTTTCCCAGGCGGCGTTGACGTAGCCGCCCAGCAGCGTGATGTTCTTGTCCAGGTAGACCGCCTGCGTGTATTCGCCGCTGGCGTGAACGTCGGTATAGACGCCCTGCGCGACGTGTGCTTCATCTCCGGCCAATGCCTGATCCACCGCCTGCTGGACAGTGGCGCACGGGCCGTACTCATCAGGCAGCGTGCAGTTGTTGTTGACGTTTGTCCCTTCAGGCGCGACGTAGCGCGTGCCGTGGATGGGGGTGACGAGTGTGTAATCGCGCGCCACGACTCGCTCGCCGGCGAAGGAGATGAGTATCTGGGTCTCTTCAGTTTCTCCGGCCGCGGCATGAGTGGGGAGCAGCACGGTCACGAGCACCGGTGTATACGCCTCGCCCGGTCCCAAATCGTAAACCCATTCGGGGCTGACGGAACTATTGGCGAACTCGCTCCACGTCTGCAAGTGAAAACTCTCGGTATAGTTGCCCGTGTTGGTCAGCGTGTGAGTGTAGACAATCGAGCTGCCGGCCTGAGCCTGACCGTTTCCAGGGTCGGGTGCGAGCGTCGCCCCTGGCACGTAGGGCACAGTCGTCGTGTCTACGGCGGTGTCGTAAACAACATCGGTAATCTGCGAGGTAGCGGTGATGACGAGCGTGTCTTCCGTGCCGCTCAGGATATCCGTACTCGTGGGCACGCTGATTATTGCCCAGATTGGCACTCCGCTCCCCGGCGTCAAGGTGGATACCACAGTCGGCGTCACCACGGCCCATCCCAGGCTGCTATGGTAGGTGATGACGTAAGAATCAGTGATGCCGCCGGTATTGGTCAGCCGGTGGGTATGGGTGATGACGTCTCCCGGAGCGACATTTTGCTCATAGTCCGGCCACAGCGTCACGTGAGGCCGCCGCACGGTCGTCGTGTTGACCGCCGAGGCGCTCACAGTCGGGCTGAATTGGGAGGCGGCTGTGACCACTGTCCTCCCGGTGATGGTATAGACGCTCCAGGGGAGAGTGACCTCGACCTGAACGGCCGTCGTGAGGCCCGAGCCAACCGTCACCCTGGCCGGTTGCGCGGTTTGCCCCTCGACCGCCACTTGCCACCCATTCTCGTTCAGCCAGGTCAGGTCGAAGGTGTCGGTATAGTTGCTGCCGTTGGTAAGCGTGTGAGTATAATATACCTGAACGTCGCTGGAAGAGGGTTGGGTTATGACGCCGGTATTATCCGGCGCCAGCGATACGCCGGCGGTTTGGTTGACGACGGTCGTATCTACGACGGCTTCCTTGGGCCATTCGTTATAATGTCCCTCGTGGTAAGCGGTGATGACGGTGGTATCTACGATCAGACCGGTGGTAGTAGTGGGAGGCATGGTGACGTAGACGGTAACGTCCTCTGCGCCTCCGTATGGAGCCAGCGACACGGGCGAGGGCGTGGTCACGGTAAAGCCCTGGCTGCTATGGTGCAGGAACCCAAATGTCCGCTGGCAGTTGCCGGTGTTGGTTATGCGGTGGGTGTAGGTGATGGTGATTTCCTGGCTGGGATTGGAACTGAGATTGCCGGTTCTATCTGGGGCGAATTCCACGCCATAGACATCTTGCACGCTGGTAGTATCCACCACGCTGACGCGCACGATTCCATCGCCACCTGGATAGTCGCCAGCCTGAGAGGTAGCGGTGATGATAGTCGTGTTCGACATTCCGCAGGTGGCGTCGTCGGGGATAGTGACCTCGACGGTGACCGTTACTGTCTCGTCCTTCAACAAATTTACCTCGACTCCCTCTATCGGATCAGTTCCTCCATTCACCGTCACTGACCAGGAAGGATTGGTCTGCCAGGTCAGCAAGATGGTGTTGTCGTAATAGTTGCCGGTGTTGGTCAGGAGATGCTCATACGTGACCGTCTCTCCTGGGAGATCCTTCCCGGATTCGTTCTGTACCAGCGTCAGGCCGGGCTCCTGGTTGATGACAAATGTATGCACGGCCGCCGGATCGGTGACATCGCTGCAATTGTCCTGAGCGGTGGCGAAGATGGTCAGTTTGTTCTCTAGCACGCCGCTGATATCAGGCACAGTGACGGTAAAGTATATCGTCTCATGTGCGCCCGGCCCTAGCGTCACCGGGTCGGGGCTGATTTCCACGTTCCACGAACTGCCGCTCCAACTACAAGAGATGTCAAACT
>QMOE01000242.1 GCA_003648125.1 Chloroflexota bacterium | reverse complement strand
CGTTTTATCGTCACCGGCAGTCGAGCGACTGCGCGATCTATCTGTCCAAGGGATCGTAACCACGAACTCGATCCCCATTCCAGCGGAGAAACAACTGCCCAATCTCACCATTCTCTCCGTGGCCCACCTGCTGAGCCGGGTGATCAAGCGCGTCCACGAAGGCAGCAGCGTCGGCGAGGTGTTCCGGGGATACCGGCGTTACCAGTAATGGCACGTCAGACGGCATCGCTCTCGCGCTTCGTCAGGTAGTGGATGTGCGGGTCAATTTCGGCATAGCCCGCCTGGCAAAACAGCGCCAGAGAAGCAGGGTTATCGCTCTCGACGAGAGCTGCAATGACCTGCATCCCCTGCTCGCGCAATACATCCTCCGCTGCCGAGAGCATCCGGGCCGCATAGCCCCGCCGACGGTAGTCAGGGTCTACCACCAGCCGGTTGATCCATCCCTTGCGGCCATCGTGGGTAGTGACGACCGCTCCCACCAGGCAACCATCCACTTTCAAACCCAACACCGTCTGTACACCACTGGCGAGTTGGTGGGCCAGGGCCGCGCGGCTATCCCGCCCCTGTGGTTTGAGCGAGTGCAATCCCGCGCGCTGCCACAGCGACAGTAGATCATCATAGTCATCCAGTCCCAAGCGACGTGTACACAGATTTTCCTCCGGCATAGAAACATGCTCCTCGTCCATCATCATAGCAGAAATGTTCCACGCTGTCAAAACTAAGCCAGGGTCAATTTGACACATCGGAGAAATGAGGTAAAATTAGAATCCGTTGGATTTGGCCCACGTAGCTCAGCAGGTAGAGCACACCCTTGGTAAGGGTGTGGTCATGGGTTCGAGTCCCATCGTGGGCTCTGTACCAACAATCTAAATAAATATGGTGACGTAATGGCAAAGAAAGCAGTTCGCATGGTAATTACCCTTGCTTGTACGGAATGCAAGGAGCACAATTACACAACCGAGAAAAATCGGCGTAATGATTCCAGTCGTCTCGAGTTGAACAAATACTGTCCCCGTTGTCGTAAACACACGGCACACCGCGAGACAAAGTAAAGGGATTCACAGGCGAGTAGCTCAATTTGGCAGAGCAACGGTCTCCAAAACCGTAGGTTGCGGGTTCGATTCCTGCCTCGCCTGCCTGAAAGATAAGGTGGTATTCAAGACACTGCCACGCACGTATGGGGCGGTGTCTTGAAGTGTAAGGTAACCCCTTACAAGGAGATACTATACGTGGCAAAGAATAAAAAGAAAGCAAAATCCAAGAAGGAAAATGCCGTCGTACGGTACTTGCGCGAGACGCGAGCGGAATTGCGCAAGGTGCATTGGCCCACCCGTGAAGAAGCATGGAACCTGACGAAAATTGTCGTCGGTGTCACCGTCTTTATGGCCCTGCTCTTGGGCCTGCTGGACTATCTGTTCGCCCTGGAGCTACGCGGGATTATCAGCCTTAATGCAATCGCCATCGGAATTATGGTCGTCGTCTCGATTATAAGCGCGTTGGCAGTGGTGCTCCTGAGCCGGCAAAGCATGTAATCGAACAGGTGTAAACAATAATGTTCGTTGAGGAAAGTGAATTCGAGGCAACCGCAGAAATACCGGCGATCACCCCTGACGCAGCAAGCGCGGGTCAAGAGATCGAACCGGCAGAAGCCGTTGCCGAGATCACAGAACCTATAACCGAAGAATCAGCCCAGGGAAGTAAAATCGAGGCGATTCAAGAGCTACCAGCGGATGCTCCTGATGCAGAGGAGCTAGAGACCGTTGCCTCAATCGCAGAACCCCAGGCTGATCCAACGCTTGCAGAAAGTAAAGCCGCGCCTCAAGATAGTCGCGCCTGGTACGTCGTCCACTGCTACTCGGGCCACGAGAACAAAGTCAAGCACAACCTGGAGCAACGCATTGAAACAATGCAATTGCACGAGCAGATCTTTCAGGTCGTGGTGCCCACTGAGGACGAAATCGAGGTCCGTGACGGAAAACGCCGCACAGTTGAGCGGCGCGTTTTCCCAGGCTACATCTTGGTGCAGATGATCCTGAACGACGATTCCTGGTATGCAGTGCGCAACACGCCGGGGGTCACCGGATTTGTAGGGATGGGGAACAGACCGACGCCGCTGCGTCCTGAAGAAGTCCAGGCTATCCTGAAGCGTATGGAGGCCAACGCCCCCAAGATCAAGGTCACATTCAAGAAAGATCAGAAAGTACGCATCATTGATGGCCCCTTTAACGAGTTTATCGGCATAGTGGACGAACTCAATATGGAGCGCGCCAAGGTGCGGGTGCTGGTTTCCTTCTTTGGCCGCGAAACCCCGGTCGAGCTTGACTTTCTGCAAGTAGAGAAAACTTGATACACATTTTGTGACTGCTCAGGTGCTCGGCACTTGTCGTGAAAGTGCCGAGCACCTTGAAAACTTTGGGCTATGCCCGAGCAATTACCACATTTTTATGTTTCAGGATGGAGGATAATGAAGAAGGTCAAAGCAGTTGTAAAGTTGCAGATCAATGCCGGGAAGGCCAATCCGGCCCCGCCGGTGGGGCCAGCGCTGGCACAGCACGGTATCAATCTGATGAAGTTTTGCAAAGAGTACAATGCTCGTACATCCGGGCAGATAGGCAGCATCATCCCAGCAGAGATCACTATCTATCACGACGGGTCGTTCAAATTCATACTCAAGACGCCCCCCACACCCAACCTGCTGTGCAAGGCCGCTGGCGTGGAACGTGGTTCTGCCGAACCGAACAAAGAAAAAGTCGGCAGCATCACCCGTGCACAATTGGAAGAGATCGCAAAAATTAAGATGAAGGACCTAAATGCCATTGACCTGGAAGGCGCAATGCGACAGATAGAAGGCACTGCGCGGAATATGGGAATCACGATTTCAGATTAAAGTTGTGGGAGGGCATAGCCCGCTAAGACCACATAGGAGGAATAATGCCTAAACGAGGAAAAAAATATCGCCAAGCACTGGAAAAAATAGACCGGTCGCGGCTTTATCTGCCACGGGAAGCACTGGAACTGGTAAAGGAAACCAGTTACGAGAGTTTCGATGCCACGGTGGACATTCACTTCCGGATGGGAGTGGACCCGCGCCACTCTGACCAGCAAGTGCGCGGCACTGTGTTGCTGCCTCAAGGACTGGGAAAGGAAGTGTGCGTATTGGTCTTTGCTGCCGGCGAGGCGGAAAAGATCGCTCAGGAAGCCGGTGCTGATTACGTGGCCTCTGACGACGAATGGATGAAGAAAATCCAGAACGGTTGGACGGACTTTGATGTCTCTATCGCCGTGCCAGAGATGATGGGCAAAGTAGGACGGCTAGGGCGTGTACTAGGCCCTCGCGGTTTGATGCCCAATCCCAAAACCGGCACGGTGGCTCCGGCAAAGGATTTACCCCGTCTAATTCGAGAAGCAAAAGCGGGCCGCGTAGAGTTCCGTGTGGACAAGTCGGCCAACATGCACGTCCCCATCGGCAAAGCGAGTTTCTCTGCCGACAGACTGCTCGAAAACTTTACGGCGATAATGGACGCGGTCAAAAAAGCCAAACCCGCTGCCAGCAAAGGGACATACATCCGCAAAATCACAGTCACATCTTCGATGGGGCCTGGCATTAAAGTAGACCCGATCCAAGCAATGGCACTGGAGGCTGCGCTCTAGAGAGTCTCTCGGACAATCTACAAGCCCAAGACAGCAGGTGCGCCCCCCAGGGCGCTTAAATCGGCCCGCCGAGGCAAGACACAATCATCCCCGTTAACCGGGTAAACTCGTGTCCCTGCGTCGGCATGGCGCAGGGATTTTTCATTCCATTAAAAAGGAGGTGAGTACAGTTGGCAATTTCAAAACAGCGGAAGAGTGAACTAGTTACAGAGTACACCGAACAACTCGAACAGAGCCAGGGGATCATCCTGACCAACTATCTGGGGCTGAGCGTGAATGATATCAGCAGCATCAGACGCGCAATGCGCCCCCTGGGGGCCAAGTTTCAAGTAGTCAAGAACCGCTTGCTGTTGCTGGCCCTAGAGGAAGCAGGTATCTCAGTACCAGGTGAGTGGCTCATTGGTCCAACAGCCATCGGTTTTTGCTACGACCAAGTCCCGCCGGTGGCCAAGACTCTGAAGATTGCAGCCAAAGAGACAAAAATACTGCAAATCAAAGGTGGGGTGTTGGATAAGGCGGTAATCGAAGCAGCGCAAGTGCGCGCTATCGCCGATCTCCCGTCGCGAGAGACGCTCCTGGCCCAGGCGTTAGGCACCATCAACGCCCCCGCCACTCAAATAGCCGGTGCCGTCGCCGGTGGCATCCGGCAAGTTCTCAATGTGCTACAGGCTTACGTGGATAAACTAGAAGAATCAGGGGCAGGGTTGGGACAAGCTGCCGAACCTGCCTGAGAAATCACATCATAACGCAGCAAAGCAAGTCCAAGTTGGCAAACCTGCAAGAGTAGAACCAAGTGTTGCAAAATACTATTATATTCAGGAGGAAAATGAAAATGGCAGATCTGGAAAAGATCGTGGAGCAAGTCAGCGAACTGACGTTGTTGGAAGCATCCGAGTTGGTCAAAATGCTAGAGGACAAACTAGGCGTGAGCGCTGCAGCACCAATGGCGATGGCGGCAATGCCGGCGGCCGCGGCAGAGCCAGAGGAAGAACAGACCGAATTCGACGTCGTCCTCAAGGATATTGGTCCCAAAAAGATCAATGTTATCAAGGCTGTGCGGCAACTCACTGCCCTGGGCCTCAAGGAAGCCAAAGATGTGGTGGATAGCGCTCCCAGCACTGTGATGGAAGCTGTCTCTAAAGATGCAGCCGAGGACGCCAAGTCCAAACTGGAAGAAGCCGGCGCCGTCGTCGAGATCAAGTAGCCAGAACATCAGTCTCGGTAGATCCAAATTTTAGACCTCGGAGGTCTCGGAAGGTGATATTGGCAGCAAAACCGCT
>QMOE01000241.1 GCA_003648125.1 Chloroflexota bacterium | reverse complement strand
TCGACCAGCGCTTTCTGCTCGTTCAAACGTTAGGTTGATGCGCATGGGTTTCTTACCCGCCAATTGGTGGCAGCAGGTCGAGAACTTGCTCTCTGAACAAAAAGGCAGGTTTGGAAACCCGCCCTACAGTCAGCGCGATTTCCAATCGCGGCTACAGCGCGCAAACGCCCCGGAATATTGAAAAGATACATCGCAACTACCTCCAACCGAAATGGAACGTACCCAAATCATACGTACACCTGAACGCTCAAGTCTACCAAATACCAATGAAAGAAGACTATTTCACCGAATCACTGGAATCTTACTGGTTTGCCCCGCCCGTCGCATTGTGGCGAGCGGTCGAGTTGCGCGTGGCGGCAGAGGAACAGTATGAGGCTCCTCTGCTGGACCTGGGCTGCGGCGACGGATTGATCGCCCAGGTGCTTTTCGGGACGGAGGGGCAGATAGAAGCGGGGATTGACCCCTGGATAGAACAATTGCGCCAGGCCGCCCGGTCGGGCGCGTACCGCCACGTGGAACTAGGTCAGGGGAACGCCCTGCCCTACGCTGACGGTACGTTCGCCACCGTCTTTAGCAACTCGGTTCTGGAGCACATCCCCGACCTGCTACCCGTCTTGCGCCAGGTCAGACGAGTGCTCGCGCCAGAAGGCCGCTTCATCTTTACCGTCCCCTCAGACGCCTTCCGCTACTTTCTCGATGGCTACGTCCGGCGGAGATATGCTGGGGACGTGCAAGCAGCCGAAGCCTATGCCGCCGGGGTGGATGCCCGCTTAGAGCACCATCACTATTACAACCCCGCCGACTGGCGACACTTGCTGTCCACTGTTGGGATGGAAATGATCAAGACCCGCTATTACATGCCGGAAAAAGTCGAGCGCCTGTGGGACCAAATGAACTGCTACTACGGGGTCGGGCGGCGGCTCTCGGCGTGGGGACTGCTGGCCTCGCCGAGGCTGCGCTTCCTGGGCTACCAGCATTTCTTGCGCCGCGCCGTCGTGCGGAAACTCAACCTCCGCTGGCGACCATATTACGAGATGGACGTACCTCCTGGGGAAAGGGGCGGCGGCCTGCTCGTCGTTGCCCGGCGGGAGGAACGGTGGCCCTAGAGCCTCTACTATCTATCGCTCCCGGTGACTGGGATACCTTTGTCTCCCGCCACCCCTCCGCTCACCTCCTCCAGCTCAGTTCCTGGGGCACGCTCAAATCCCAGTTCGGGTGGACTGCCGAGCAGGTAGGGCTGGCCCAGGGAGGCGAATTAGTCGCCGGGGCACAACTGCTCTATCGGCGCCTGCCGGCCAAGATGGGCTGCCTGGCTTACGTCCCCAAAGGGCCGCTGGTAGACTGGGCCGACGAGGAGCAACTGGCGGCGCTACTGGCAGCACTCGACCGCGCTGCTCGGTCACGCGGGGCCATCGCCCTCACTATCAAACCGGCCCTGCCCGACGAACCATCCCACCGCGAGCGACTGCGCGCGCTCGGCTTCCAACCAGCCCCATTCAGCAGCGTCCAGCCTCGCCGCACGCTCATCGTGGATATTGCCATCGCTAAAGATGCAATCCTGGCGGCGATGAAATCCAAGACCCGCTACAACGTCCGCCTGGCGGGCCGCAAGGGTGTGATGGTGCGCGAGGCCACCGCAGCCGACCTGCCGGCCTTCCACGCGCTGATCGGGGCTACCGCCGCGCGAGACCGCTTTGGCGTCCACTCCCCGGCTTACTACGAGGCGGCCTACCGGCTGTTCGTGCCTCAGGGCCGGGCGCGTCTGCTGCTGGCGGAGGTGGCAGGGGAACCGGTGGCGGCGGTAATGGTCTTTGCACTTCCACCACGCTCCTGGTACTTTTACGGGGCCTCTGGCAACACTCACCGCGAAAAGATGCCCACCTACCTGCTCCAGTGGGAAGCGATACGCTGGGCCAAATCGCTGGGCTGCACCACCTACGATCTGTGGGGCGTCCCCGACGAGGAGAGGGAGAAACTGGAGGCCGAGTTCACCGAGCGACGAGATGAACTGTGGTCCGTCTACCGCTTCAAGCGCGGCTTTGGCGGTCGTTTGGTGCGCAGTGTGGGCGCATGGGATCGGGTTTACGCGCCGCTGCGATACCGGTTGCTGGACGCTGGATACTCGATGCTGAATGTCTGGCGGAAAAGATGAAATCACGCCTCACGTCCCCCGCCTCACGCACCGAATGGAACTCTGCGCTGGCTGGCCTGCCTACTGCCCACGTCCTGCAAACCTGGGAGTGGGGCATATTCAAATCGCGCTACGGGTGGCAGCCAACCCGCTATCTGTGGCGAGAGTCCGATGATCGGCCCTGCGCGGCAGCTTCCGTGCTGACCCGCCGGTTGAGCCACTACCCCTCGGCGGTGATGTACGTCCCGCAAGGCCCAGCCCTCAACTATGGGAACACCATCCTCCTGGAACAAATCCTGGGCCATCTGGAGACCACGGCCCGGCGGGAGCGGGCGCTGTTCATCAAAATAGACCCAGCTGTATGGGCCGACACCGCCGAAGGGAGAATGGTCGTGGAGACACTGCGGAGCCGGGGGTGGCGCCCCTCGCACGAGCAGGTCCAATTCCGCAACACCATGCTGCTCGACCTGAACCACAGCCCCGACGAGATGCTGGCGGCGATGAAATCAAAGACGCGCTACAACGTGCGGCTGGCGACGCGCAGGGGAGTGACAGTGCGCCCCGGTCATCTGGCTGACCTGCCACTGCTGTATCGGATGTACGCCGAGACCGCGGCCCGTGATGGTTTTGTCATCCGCCCAGAGGATTATTATCGGGTGGCCTGGGGTTCCTTCATCGAAGCGGGGCTGGCACAACCGCTGATTGC
The DNA here is from genome assembly GCA_003648125.1 of Chloroflexota bacterium. The sequence continues at coordinate 2,103 of QMOE01000241.1, read as the reverse complement.
CGAGGTGGAGGAAGAGCCGGTGGCAATGGTCATCATCTTCCAATTCGCGGGACGGGCCTGGTACATGTACGGGGCCTCTCGCGCCGCCCACCGCGAAAAGATGCCCAACCACCTGCTACAATGGCAGGCGATGCAGTGGGCGCGAGAGCAAGACTGTGTGATTTACGACATGTGGGGCGCGCCGGACGAATTGGACGAATCTGATCCGCTGTGGGGCGTGTATCGCTTCAAAAAGGGATTCGGCGGCGAGTTTGTGCGTCACATCGGGGCCTGGGATTTTCCCGCCTCGCGGCTCGGTTACTGGCTCTACACCGGCGTGATGCCCCACGTACTGGCAGTGATGCGGCGGCGATATTGGGGGCGTGAAACGTCAAACGGTTGGCAATCCAATCTACACCACGACCAAATGTAAACCCGACTTCACTACCGGACACTTTTTCAGAGGTATCCAAAACAGTTACACAGCAGCAATTCCTGTTTTGTAGCCGCGATTTCCAAATCGCGTGTATTCTCCCACGTAAAGCGCCCTGCGCGATTTGGAAATCGCGGCTACGACCTGACTTTTCACCCATAACGGGAATTGCTGGTTACACAGAGATACCTGTCTGCAGACAGGCATCTCTGTGAATCCTCCGTGAATCTCTGTGTAACAGAAACTTGGCAAAAGCGTCCGGTAGCAAAAATCAGATGGGTGCGTTTCATTTCGGTTGGAGGTAGTCGCGGTTTCTATACCGCGCGCTATGGAAAGCGCGGCTACTTGACTCATTTGAAATGCACCCAAATCAGATTTATCCCACCCTCTCCCGCAACCGGGGAAGGGCACCCAACCCCAGGAACATCAGCCAGCTGACCAGGAAGGCCGGCAGCCCAATAGCCCCGATGCCGGCCAGTTGGGCGATCAGTTGGCCGGGGCCATCGCCCGCGCCGAATTTTTCTGCCGGGAAGAACCCGGTCACACCCTGCCCAGCCACGGTGTGGTATTCCTGCAACCCCACGCCGTTCCACCCCTGCCCCCACAGCCCATCGGCGAAGAGCGCTACTACCAGCAACCCCAACAACCCCGCTGTGATGCCCAGCGCCACCGTCGCCGTCTCGTCTGGTAAACGCAGCACCCGCTCCACCAGGTAGACCCCCAGGGGCAGTAGCAGCCCAGCCAGCGCGCCCACCAGCAGCGCGGCCCACGGCGGCACGAACGGCGCACCCGCCGAGATAGCGATGAATCCGGCCGCCGCCCCCCGCGCCGACATCAGCGCGTCAGCGTGGCCCACCGCGAACCAACAGTAGGTCTGCGAGGCCAGAATCGCGCCCGCCCCGGCGAGCAGCCCGTTGACCGCGATGCGCTCCAGGCTCAACTCGGCTCCCAGCACGTGGAAAGGCATGCTCAATGACCAGCCCAGCCAGCCCAGGCCGAACAGCAACGCACCCAGGTTCGCCAGCAGCGGAAAGTGAGCCGGCGGCATTTCCTCCGGTCGACCCGGCTCAGTGCGCGGCAATCTCTCTCTTAACCCTACCAGCGCTCCCAGCGCGGCCAGCCCCCCCAGGAGATAGACCACGCCGGAGCCGGAGTGATCCACAAACCCATGTCCCCGCTCGACCGTGCTGCCGAGGCTAGCCAGCCAGCCGCCGCCCCAGGCCCAGCAGGCCGCCAACGGGAAGAGCACCGTCGCCACTAGCAGTCCGCCGAGCGCGACCTGCCAGCCTTGCGCCCGCCCGCTCGCGCTGAGCACTACCAGCAGCACAGCGGTCGCCACCAGCGGCACATAGTTCACGAACAATCGCAACGCCTCAGGCGTGGCAGCGGGGCCAGTCAGGAAGAAACCCTTCAGACCAATCAAACCCCACCCAGAGACGCCGTGCAGATCATCCAATCCTTGCAAGCCCGGCAAGTCACTCACATATTTGGCGCCGCCCAGGTGGAAGGCGAATCCCACCGCAAAGTACCCCAGCGCCGCCAGTGCCAGCGACAGTGCGCCCAGCGTCGCCGCGCGGCGCGCCCTCTGTGGTTTCATCCCTCCCCAGGCCAGCAGGAACAACCCCACCGGAATCAAGTAGCCCAACAATGCAGGAAGCCAGGTTTCGAGTGTCATAATCGCTCCAATTACC
>QMOE01000240.1 GCA_003648125.1 Chloroflexota bacterium | reverse complement strand
ATGGATGGCGAGGACTGCGTGATCTGCCAGGCCTCGGATGTGCGGCTGCTGGGCCGCCATAACCTGCTGAACGTGCTGGCGGCGAGTGTGCTGGCCAGTGTAGCCGGCGTGCCGCTGGCAGCGATACAGCAGGCCGCCACGACTTTTACCGGCGTCGAGCACCGGCTGGAACTGGTGCGCGAGTTGAACGGCACGCGCTGGTACGACGACTCCATCGCCACGGCCCCGGAGCGGTCGCTGGCGGCGCTGCGCTCGTTCGAGGAGCCGATCCTGCTCCTGGCCGGCGGGCGGGATAAAAAGCTGCCCTGGGACGAGTTCGCCCGCGAGACGGCGCAGCGAGTGCGGCAGTTGGTCACCTTTGGCGAGGCCGGGCCGATGATCGCGCGGGTGGTGGAGCAGCAGCAGAGGGGCAGGTTGGAAGGTATTACGCAGGTGGAGACGTTGGAGGAAGCGGTCGCGGCGGCGGCGCGGCTGGCCCGCTCTGGTGACATAGTGCTGCTTTCCCCCGGCGGCACCAGTTTCGACGCTTTCTGCGATTTCGCCGCCCGTGGCGATAAATTCAAAGCGCTGGTCGAATTATTGTAACCGCGCATCACGTCCCGAGGAGCAAACAATGGCGACGAGAACAAAAACACAACGGACACACGGTCGCCCAGATTACGTGTTGATGTTGACCGTGGCCGGGCTGCTCATCATCGGGCTGATGATGGTCTACAGTGCGACTTTTGACTGGTCGTACCAAAAGTATCAGAGCAGCTTTCGCATTGCGTCACGCCAATTCCTTTGGGTTGGCCTGGGCCTGGCTGCGCTGGCGGTGTTCGCCGCCGTGCCATACGACCGCTGGCAGCAGTGGGCCGTGCCGATAATGGGCGGGGCATTGCTGTTGTTGATCCTGGTGCTCCTGGTGGGGGAGGATCACTTTGGGGCGCGGCGCTCCTTTTTCAACGGATCGGTTCAGCCCGGTGAACTGGTCAAGCTGGTGATGGTGATTTACATCGCCGCCTGGTTGACCTCCAAGGGCGAGCAAATCCGCGATGTGACCTATGGGCTGGTGCCGTTTGCCGTGTTGATTGGCGTCGTGGCCGGCTTGATCGTCATGCAGCCGGACGTGAGCACGGCGGTGTTGATTGTGCTGACTGCGCTGGCAATGTTCTTTTTCGCCGGGGCCGACATCTTTCAACTGTCGGTGGGCGGCCTAATCGGTGGTGTAACGTTTGTCGTGCTGGTCAACAAACTGCCTCACGCCCGGCAGCGCATTGACGATTACATGTTCATCTGGCGCGACCCCCGGCTCGTGGGGCATCACGTCCAACAGGTGTTGATTGCTCTGGGCAGCGGAGGATTGTTCGGCGTAGGCCTGGGCCAGGGGCAGCAAAAATTAGGCTACCTGCCGACGCCGCACACCGATTCTATTTTTGCGGTGTTGGGCGAGGAGTTGGGATTGGTGGGCTGCCTGGTGGTGATTGGCCTGTTCGCGTTGCTGGCCTATCGAGGTTTCAAGATCGCGCTGACGGCTCCGGAGCCTTTTGCTGCGCTCCTGGCGTGCGGTGTCACTTGTTGGCTGACTTTCCAGGCGTTGATCAACGTGGGGGTGATGACGGGATTGATTCCCTTTACCGGGATCGCTCTGCCGTTTATCAGTTCCGGCGGCTCGGCGATGGTAGTCTCTCTGGCTGGTGTGGGGTTGCTGTTGAGCATTTCACGAGGTAGAAGGATTGGCAAGGGAAGGCGACAGGGTGCGAATCTGGATCGCAGGTGGGGGGACGGGGGGACACGTCTACCCCGGTCTGGCCGTCGTGCAGGCGTTAGCCGCTGAGGATATTGACGTTCTGTACATCGGCGGGGTAGGGGGCGTCGAGGAGCGGCTGGTAACGCGGGCCGGGGGGCGCTTTGCGGGCGTGCCGGCTGGAGGAGTGCATGGCCTGGCTCCCTGGCGGATGGCACAGAACCTGATCAAATTGACGCGCGGCTGTTGGGCCGCGTACCGGCTGGGACGTCGGGAGCGGCCGGCGGCGTTGTTTGCGACCGGGGGGTACGCCAGCGTGCCGGTGGCACTGGCCGCCTGGATGCTGCGGGCGCCCATCCTGGTCTACCTGCCCGATATTGAGCCGGGCCTGGCGGTGCGCTTCATCGCCCGGCTGGCGGCGCGGGTGGCGGTGACGGTGGAGGATTCACACACTTGTTTTCCGGCCCGCAAGATGGTGACGACCGGCTACCCTGTGCGGGACGAGTTTCACGGGATTGATCGGGATGCGGCGCGGGCCGAGTTGGGATTGGAGCCGGAAAGCCCGGTGCTTTTGGTGATGGGAGGCAGCCGGGGAGCGCGCAGCATCAACCAGGCGTTGAGTGGGGTGTTGGAGCAGGTATTGGAATTGACACAGGTGGTACACGTGAGCGGTGAACTGGACTGGCCCTGGGTGGCGGAGCGGCGCGATAGGCTCTCGGCGGAATTGAGAGTTGGCTATCACGCTTTTCCTTACCTGCACGAGATGGGGGCGGCGATGGCTGCTGCCGACCTGACGGTCTGCCGGGCGGGGGCTTCGGCGCTGGGAGAACTGCCGTTTTTTGGATTGCCGGCGATACTGGTGCCCTATCCACATGCCTGGCGCTACCAGCGGATCAACGCCGAGTGGTTGGCCGGACGGGGGGCGGCAGTAAAATTGGACGACGAGCGGTTGCCTGAAGAGTTGCTCCCCACAGTGCGCCGGCTACTGGACAACAGGCCGGCGCTGGCGGAAATGTCAGAGCGGATGCAGGCGTTGGCTCGTCCAGATGCGGCAGCGCAATTGGCAGAGGAACTGGGCAGTTTGGCAAGGGGGTGCTCAACATGATGCCATTAAGCACCGTTTTATGGGGGTTCATTTTAATTTTTGGCCTGATGGGAGCCTTGCGCGGATGGGCCAAAGAGATACTGGTTTCGTTCAGTATCATCGTGGCGCTCTCGATGCGCTTGATATTTAGTCAATACGTCCCATTTATCAAGGATGTTCTCGCCCGGCCTCCCATCGAGCAGTTTTATATCTATACCGCTCTGATCGTCTTTATGGCAATCGCCGGCTACGCTGGCCCTGCAGTCTCCGCCCGGTTGGCCGGAAAGGCCGCCCGCGAAAAGTTGCAGGACATATTGCTGGGTTTCATCGTGGGCGCTTTTAACGGCTACATGATCGTGGGCACGATCTGGTATTTCCTTCACCTTGCTGGGTATGGTATTTGGAACATCCAGGCGCCTGCCGCAGATACGACATCGTACATAGTGGCTACCCAATATCTGCCGTTGGTGTGGTTGAGCGATCCGTTGCTCCTGACTGCTTTTGTGTTGTCGGCCGTCTTTTTGGTGATCGTACTCGTTTAGATGAAAAATTTTTCTGGCAAACACATTCACCTGATAGGTATTGGCGGGGCCGGGATTTCGGCCATCGCCCGCGTGTTGATGGAGCAGGGGGCGGATGTTTCCGGCTCCGACCTGCTACTCTCTCCGGTCGCGGAGGCGCTGGCTCGTGACGGCGCTCGCGTCTCCAGCGGGCACCGGGCGGAGAATGTGGACGGGGCCGATCTGGTAGTTGTGTCGTCGGCGGTGCCCTGGTCCAACGTCGAGGTGCAGGCGGCCCAGGCAGCCGGTATCCCGGTCTTGAAGCGGCCGGAGGTTCTCGGTCAGATGATGAACGGTCAACTGGGGGTGGCGGTAGCCGGGACCAAGGGCAAGACGACGACGACGGCAATGATCACGTCCATCCTCCTGGAGGCCGAACGTGATCCAACTTTTATCATCGGTGGCGTGGTCACCGGATTGGAGACGAACGCTCACGCCGGAAGGGAGTCGCTTTTTGTCATTGAGGCAGACGAGTATGACCGCACATTTCTCAGCCTCAAGCCCAAGGTAGCGGTAGTGACCAACGTGCAGCACGATCACCCGGATTGCTATCCCACGTTTGAGGATTTCCGGGCCGCTTTTGCCGAGTTCGCGGCGTTGGTACCGCCCGATGGACTGCTGGTGGTCTGTTGGGATGACCCGGCGGCGCGAGAGTTGGGCGAGCGGCGGCGGGCAGCGGGGGCGGCGGTGGCGTTCTTTGGGCTGGGAGAGGGGGCCGAGTGGCGGGCGGAGGAAGTGCGGCCCAACTTTGCCGGCGGCGTGGACTTTTTGGCTACCCACCAGGGGCAGGTGTTGGGCCTGGTGCGCCTGCGGCTGCCCGGCGCTCACAACGCTTCCAACGCGCTGGCGGCCATAGCGGTGGTAGATTTTCTCGGCGTGCCCTTGAGTGTGACCCGTTCCGCGCTGACCAGGTTTCGCGGGGTGGCGCGGCGGTTCGAGATCAAGGGGGAGGCCGGTGGTGTGACTGTGGTGGACGATTATGCCCATCACCCGACGGCGATTCGGGCCACGCTCCAGGCGGCGCGGGAGCGCTTTCCCCGTCGCTCGCTGTGGGCAGTGTGGCAGCCTCACACCTACAGCCGCACCCGGGCTTTGCTGGACGATTTTGCGCAAGCGTTCGATTTGGCCGACCACGTCATTGTGTTGCCCATCTACTCTGCCCGTGAGAGCGACACGCTGGGCGTCAGCAGCAGTGACGTGGTGGCCCAGATGAGCCATCCCGATGCTCGCTGTGCCGGATCGCTGGACGAGGCGCTGGTTTGGCTGGGCAGCGAGGTGCGGCCCGGCGACGTAGTATTAACGCTGGGCGCAGGTGACGATGATAGGGTGGGGGAGTGGCTATTGCAGGTGCTGGCAGCGTAGGACAGGATGGTATCCTGTTCGTAACTGCTCAGGTGCCCGGCACTTTGAAAACTTGATGGGCTATGCCTGAGTGGTTACTCCTGTTCCACCATGTTGCTTAGTACCTTATCAGTGAAATTCTTGTACACTGAACAAGAATTTTCGACAGGATTTACAGAATTGACAAGATTTCTCCCTCATCCTGTAAATCCTGTCAATCCTGTCAAAAACCTGTTTGGTT
>QMOE01000239.1 GCA_003648125.1 Chloroflexota bacterium | reverse complement strand
TATCTTGGGGGAACACGATCATCTTGGCCGCCAGATGCCAGCAAGATGCTGGCGTTCCTCCACCTCACCCTCATTTATTGAAAAGGTATCCTCTCAATATTGTGGGGCAAGTTGCTAACTTACTTTACAGATGCCCAGTAGCCGCGCTTTCCATAGCGCGTCTTGCCCGCGAGGTATGGGAACCTCGGCTACGTTGTCCCAACTTTTTGAAAAGATACTTGAAAAGGATGTGTTTCATCTCGGTTGGGTTTGGGTCTCAAAATGAGAATTGGCGAATTTTCTCGTTCATTGTGCAAGGATTTCACTGTTGAGGTACTTTGCTGTCTAACGAAACTGCTCACCCGCCGGGGAGTTCGACAAAACGTGCTTTCCCTGTCGCCAGATCGAGAATGCAGAAAGAGCGTGCCTGGTAGCGCGTGCCCCCTAGCGCGCCGGGGTTGATGACACGGGTGCGGCCTATCATCTTATCGCAACGCCGGTGAGTGTGGCCGTGGAAAACACAAGTGTACTCGCCAGAGGCGATCAGACCAGCGAGCACCTCCTCGTTGTCGCCGTGGAGCATCGCCACCGGGTATCCATCCAGCGTGAACTTGTGGAGCCAGGCCAGCCGACCAGGGCCTAGCATCTCCTCGGATACTCCCTCCAGCCCGATCTGGCGATCCATGTTCCCCTCCGCGATCCACACCTCAAAGTCGGCCAACATCTGGATAATATCCGGCCCGCAGAGGTCGCCGCAGTGAAAAATCTTTGTCACATCCTCAATGCGCAACGCATTGAGCGCGACCGCCAGGTTGCCAACATTGTCGTGGGTATCGGAGACGATACCAACTTTCATTCCCGCCCTCCACTTGTAACAAACAGAAACCCCCGCCAGCAACGGCGGGGGCATCATTGTGATCGTGCATCACATCATCCAGCGCCGCTAGTTCTTCACGGCAGCCAGGAGCACTCTACTCTTCCGGCAGTTGGTAATCGGCCCCCAAAATAAAGGTGATGTCGTACTCGGCGGTGGGGTCGCTCCCGTGCACTATCACCGTCGGCGGAAGGTCGAGCAGGTGGGTGATGTACTCCGCCGTGTAGGTCTTGCCCGTGTAGACGATGACGAGCGAGTCGGTATAGTCGGACTGATCGGCATTGCCGACATTTGCAATCTGCAAGCCTTGCTGCCGGAGATTCTCGGCCATAGCCCCGGCCAACCCCTCCGTCACCGTTCCGTTCAATACCTCGATGGTAGCTGCCTCAGCCGCCAGACGCGCAGCCGGATCATCTTCCCCCTCGGGTAGCAGAGTTTGGGTGGTAAAGATGGAATCTCGCAGTTCACGGATAGGGTCTCGCAGAGGGATCAAAACTTGTTGCCCATCGGTCGTCTCCCAAAACTGGGTATAATGTTCGTCAATCACGCCATAGTGGATGTTATCGGGATCCACCTCGCTCGCCAGCCGGGCCAGGGCAACGATTTTATCCAACGCCAGGTCGGGGTCGGTCACGACCGAGTCTTGTAACGCTTGCCACAGTTCAGGTGACTGAGCCGCCAACTGAGGCAGCAAATCGAGCCGCGTGACCTGCTCAAATATCGCCATGATGACTTTTTGCTGCCGTTTAGCCCGGTCAAAATCTCCGCCGGCAGAGTGACGGGTGCGCGCATACTTGAGTGCCATCTCGCCGTCAAAGTGCTGCCAGCCGGCCGAGATATTCAGAGGATCGTAGCCAGGTGTATCCATATCCGGGAAAGTAGGATCCACGATGTCCTCGTCCACGTAAATATCAACCCCGCCGATGAGATCCACGATCTCCTCGAAAGCGGTAAAGTTGACGCGGGCATAGTGATGTATGGGCACACCGAGGTTGTACTGCACAGCCTTGGCAGCGAGCGCCGGGCCACCGCCGGGATAATCGTAGAGATCACCGAGATAGTGGGCGGTGTTGATGCGCCCCTCCTCATAACCGGGGATCGGCACCCACAGGTCGCGCGGGATGGAGAGCATCCCGCCAGTCATCGAGACGGGATCAATCGTCATCACCAACATCGTGTCGGTGCGCCAGGGGCCTTGCTCGTACTCGCGTTGGTCAATGCCCATCACCAGGACGTTGACCCGGTCGGTGCCTTTCCAGACCGGCAGCGGGTCTGTTTGGGGATTCCATTCTACCTCGCCGGGCGAATCAGGCTCGGTGAAGCTTGGCAGCATATCGGATGCAGCGATGAACTGCCGCACATAGTCAAAGGCGAACAATCCCGCCATACTGGCGATTGTCAGAAAGAGCACGATGAGGCCCACTGTAAAGAGCCTCTGGGTTATGCTACTGGGTCGGCGCGCTTGTCTCGCACTACGTCGCACTTTTACCCTCCCAACAGAAATTCAAGATCTGTAACTACTATGACAATGTCACATTTGTCATTGCGAGGGGCGCAAAGCGCCCGAAGCAATCTCCTCACTGTAAGGATGAGATTGCTTCGCTGCGCTCGCAATGACACGCTTTAGAGATGCCATCTGGTTACTTCCGGGCATGCCCGAGTAGTTACTGAAATTTGTTGATTGGAGATTGGTGGATTTGCCGCAGGCGGCGCAAATCCAGCCTTATCCCCAAAGTGGAAAAATCGTCCGTAAATCTCAAATTACGCGGGCGAATTATAACACGATTGGCGTAATTAGGGTAGTAATGCCGTGTAGAGCCGTCCGCCACTGATTATGTATAACCGCCCGGCCATCTCGTCCACAGCCAGCGATTCCAACTCGTCAAAGACCCCTCCCGCGACGCAGAACTGGGCGCGAAAGGCTCCGTCGGGGTCTAATTCGATTATCCGGCCAGCGCCCCGATCGGCCACATACACCGTCTCGCTGCGGCTATCCCGATCCACATCAAACGCAACTGCCTGACCAATGCCATCGGGCACTCCGCGCACCTCGAAAGGCTGAGGTTCGCCTTGCAGAAACTTGAGGATCGTCCCATCAGCGTAGAGGATGTAGATGTTGCCGTCTATCGCCATATCCAGCGCGTCCCCCAGCGGCTTGGGCGGAGATGTGACAAAGTAACGGTCGGGCTGATCGGGATAGACGTCACCCCGAGGCTCGTAACGCCAGATTTGATCGTCGTCGCCGGGGTCCAGAATGTAGAGGCGGCCGTTGAAGGAATCAATAACCCTGGCCGCTTCGGTCGGCGGCGTACCCAAGAGCGAGCGGGCCAAGTTAGCTCCTCCCTCCGCATCTCCCCAGGCCGGGTCGTAGCTTATCAACGCCCCGCCATCTTCAAGGATAACGAGGCCACTCGTCTGCCGCTCGCCACCGGGGTTCATCCAGGCAAAATCCACCAACTGACCCACCTCTTTGCCTCCGACCTGCTGACCGGTGTGGACGAGAGAGAGCGGGACATCCTGCTCAATCACGCCGTCGCCTAGCTGGTTCAAGGTCAGTTGGATCACCCACCCTCCCGCCGGATCAAGCACAAAGATCGTTTGCCCGTGAGCGATCAATCGGCGCGTGACAGCGCCCGACCCCAAATCCATCAAATGTATGGGATTCAAACGGACCACGCCATCGAGGACATCCAGCGCGGCCTGGGCCTGGGCCTGGAGCGCGATGATCTCTGAATCGTCGGGTCGCCACTCGACGGCGTCACTGGCATACGTCAGTGCCGCTTCCCAGTGAGGACGAGCTTCATCCACGACTCCCTCCGCGTCCTCGGCCAACGCGATCTCTTCCCTGGCTCTTTTGACCAGTCGTTGGAGGCGCGCATCTCTGCCAAAAGAGCCATAGGCCAGCGCCACGACAACGGCGATTAGAACGGGAATCAAAATAGCGATGGTCGCCATCACCACGCGATTCTCCTGGGGAACCGGGCGGGGAGTGCGCGCCCGACGGCGAGCTTCTCGCTCACGGCCAGGGAGCATACGCTTGAACAGCGCGCCCGTGCTGCTTGCCAGCCACCCCCCGGCCCTAACGATTCCGCGCCCCATCCCCCGACCGGTCTTGCTGATGACCGGCCCCACTCGCTCGCCCAGGCTGGGACCGGCTCGCGGAGCCGGCTGCGGGCGCGGTTGTGGCTCTGGATTGGGCGGGGGCGGCGCGGGCCGACGAATCGCGGGTGCTTTTGCCTGTGGAGACTCTGATGGCGCAGTCCAGCGCGCAACCAGCGCGGTAAAATCGGCCCCGGCCCCGATCTGCTCCAACCCGGCTGTCACATCCTGGACATCGGCGCGGTTCAACACGCGGGTGAGGGCGTCGCTACTGGCTTCCAGAAGCAAAGCGGGTGAGGCCAGCAGCATCGTGTCACCGACAGCGACAAGGGTGTGGTAGAGGCGGGCGTCAGTCATCGGCCCCACTCCCAAGCGAGGTAGTTCCTCGTCACAGAAACATTCGAGCAAGTCTCCCCGCAGGGCGCACGGCTGAGCGGGGCCGGACTGGAGGATGAACAAATCCTCGCCGTGCAAAACGGCACAGACGATGCTCCCATAGCACCGGTCGGAGGGGTCGGAATGCAAATTCGCGCGGAACAGGTGCCGGCTGGCGGCAGCGGCGGCCTGGCGCAATGCCGCCGTGACGCTGCCCGCGGTGGCCCAATACGTCTGGGTCAGTACCTGGCGCAACTCCCGGTAGAGATGGGAGGACGCCTGCCCGCCCAGGTCCAGGAGGATAAAGAGGCGCTCGTTTTCCCTGCCACGGGCCGCGCGCGGCGGCGATGGCAAGACGGCGGTGCAGAGATCGGCGCCCAGGGACACACCACCAATGACGCGCAACGCGCCGACAACAGGCTCAATGGAAGGAGAAATGGAATCCATCACGTTCATACGAGCACCTTGTTAGTAACCACCCGGTAAAGCTCGATGCAAATAAAAATCCTCAGTATCTGTTCAATGTCTTGGGGGAACGCGACCATCCTGGTCGCCGGATGCAAGCAAGATGCTTGCGTTCCGGTACAGCAATTCCCGTTTTGTAGCCGCGATTTCCAAATCGCGTCTGTTTTCCCACGTA
>QMOE01000238.1 GCA_003648125.1 Chloroflexota bacterium | reverse complement strand
GCGGAGCAGCGCCAGCGCTTCCTGGGTGGCGGCGGTGTAGGTGACCTGGCCGTCGTGGAACTGCACTCCTTCCTCGTCCGCCTCGGCGGCGCGGGGGGCGATGCGGGTGGCGCAGATTTCGCCCAGCAGGGTCAGGAGCAGGCGATAATTGTCTTTGGCGTCGGCATAGTTGCGCGGTGCGGCCGGGTATTGGGCGGGAGTGGTGTACTCTTCCTCCAGCGTTTCGATGATCTCGCGGAGGTCGAGCTTGTCCAGGTGGAATTGCAGGTCGGGATTGTCGGTGAAGAAATTGTCCGTCATTCTGATTCTCCTATTGGGAGGTGCGGCAGGCGCGGATCATCCAGGGGATGACTTTGTTCAGGTCGCCCACGATTTTGTAATGAGCGATTTGAAAGATGGGGGCGTGAGGGTCGCTGTTGATGGCGATGATTTTGCTCGATTGGGCCATCCCGGCGCGATGTTGCACCGCGCCCGATATGCCGCAGGCGATGTAGAGCCGGGGTCGCACGGTGACGCCGGTCTGCCCCACCTGGTGCTCGTGCGAGATGAAACCGGCGTCGACGGCGGCGCGAGAAGCGGCCACCTCACCGTTGAGCGCGTGGGCCAGTTTGTGGATGAGTTGAAAATTCTCGCGGCTGCCCACGCCCGCGCCCCCAGCGACGATGATGGAAGCGCCTTTCAGGTCGCAGGTGGGTTGTCGGACCTCTCGCTCCAGGACTTGTACCAAATTGCGCTCGTCGAACTGTGGCTCGATTCTCTCGATCTCGCCCTGGCGTGTGCTATCCGGCTCTCCCTGTTTCATCACGCCCTCGCGCACGGTTGCCATCTGCGGGTGCATCTCTGGATTGACGATGGTGGCGATGATGTTGCCGCCAAAGGCGGGCCGAATCTGGTATAGCAAATCCTCGTACACTTTGCCGCTGCGTTCAAAGTCACCGATCTGGAGCGCGGTGCAGTCGGCGGTCAGGCCGGCGCGGAGTGCGCTGGCGATGCGTGGGGCCAGGTCGCGGCCAATCGGTGTGGCTCCCAGGAGAAAGATGTAGGGCTGCCGCTCTCGCGCCAGGTCGGTGGCGACTTTGGCGTAGGGTAGCGTGCGATACGTCGCCAGTTCGGGATGGTCGGCCAGCAGCACTGTATCCGCGCCGTGATGGATGGCTTGCGCGGCCAGGTCGGCGATCTCGTGGCCGAGCAGCAGGGCGTACACGTGGCCTTTTAATTCATCGGCCAGTTCCCGCGCTTTCGATAGCAGTTCCAGGCTGACTGGGGCGATGCATTCGTTTTCTTGTTCGATGAAAACCCAGATTTTTTGGTTCATAAGATATGGTCCTCCACCAACTCTTGCACCAGCGCAGCGACGCTTTTTTGGTTGGCTTGAATCTGCTTGCTCCCGCTCGATTCGAGCACGACGGATTCTATCTTGAGCACTTTGGTCGGTGAGCCGGTCATTCCCAGCTTGCTCTCGTCGGCGCATATATCGGCGGCGCTCCAGACGGGGATTCTCTGGCTGCGCTCGGCCAGGTAAGTATCTAATCTCTCTTCCGTCTCGAACTCGGGCCATAGCTCCAGCAGGGTGGTGTACTCTAGCGGGGTGGCGGCTAGTTTGCAGGCCATCATCCTGCGGGCCGAGGGGGGACGGGGTTGGTTGGCCGAGCCGACGACGGTCAGCAGGCAGGGCAGGGTGCATTTGACTGTCTCTCTGCCCAGTGGAAAGGCCCGTCGCACGACGATCTCGTTTCCTTGCAGCGATTGGATGGATTCGGCGTAGGTGATCTGCGGCAGGCCCAGCTTTTCGGCGGTCTGCGGGCCGACCTGGGCGGTGTCACCGTCTATCGCCTGCCGGCCGCAAAGGACGAGGTCAAAGCTGCCTACCTGCTCGACGGCGCATTTGAGGGCGTAGGAGGTGGCTAACGTGTCCGACCCGGCGAACTTGCGGTCGGAGAGCAATATCACCCGGTCGGCGCCGCGATATAGCGCCTGGCGCAGCACCTCGGCCGCGCGCGGCGGCCCCATCGTCAGCACCGTCACCTGGCCGCCGTGTTGTTCTTGAACTTGCAGCGCCATTTCCAGCGCGTTCAGGTCTTCGGGGTTAAAGATGGCTGGCAACGCGGCCCGGTTGACTGTGCCGTCCTCTTTCATTGCCTGACCAGTGATGTTGGCGGTATCGGGCACTTGTTTGACCAATGCCACGCAGTTTTACGCCATAGATGCCTCCTGGTTGATTTAGGATTTTGGGGTTTGGAGATGGCGAGTTCGCCAATCCTACGTCAACAAATTTTGAATCATTGTAACTGCTCAAGCATATCCAGGAAGCGGCAGACTCGCCCTCAGAATGGCCTCGCTAGTGTCATTGCGAGCGTAGCGAAGCAATCTCCCGCTTTCAAATGCAAGCAGCGTGGGGATTGCTTCGTCGCTGCCGCTCCTCGCAATGACAGGCTGAGCAGTTACGAATCATTTATAGAAACCCTCAGCGACGTGACAAGTTACGGTGTTTGGGAGTATAATACGTAAAACGTGAAGGAGGCGGCTGGTGAGCAAAAGTCAACTTGAGGGCCGGTGGGCGCTCATATTGGGGGCGTCGAGTGGGTTCGGCGCGGCGACGGCGCGGGCGCTGGCCGGAGCGGGGATGAATGTCTTGGGCGTGCATTTGGACACAAAGGCGATGCTTCCTCGCGCTCGGCAGGTCGTGGCCGATATTGAGGCGTTGGGCTGCAAGGCGGTGTTCTTCAACATCAATGCCGCCGACGGGCGTAAGCGGGCGCGAGTGCTGGATAAGATTGAGGAGACGTTGGCGGATGATCCTGCCGACTCGGTTCACTTCTTGCTGCACTCGCTGGCGTTCGGCTCGCTGGGGCCGCTCATCGCCGATAGCCCCGATGATGCGATTGGCGAAGCGCAGATGGAGATGACGCTGCGGGTGATGGCTCACAGCCTGGTCTACTGGGTGCAGGATTTGGTGCGGCGGAACTTGCTCGTGCGCGGCAGCCGGGTCTATGCCCTCTCCAGCGCGGGCGCAGTCCGGGTCGCGCCGATGTACGGGGCGGTCTCGGCGGCCAAAGCCGCGTTGGAGAGCCACGCGCGGCAACTGGCGCTGGAGCTAGGCCCGCGCGGCATCGCCGTCAACTGCCTGCGGCCCGGCGTGGCCGAGACGCCCGCTCTGCGTGCCATCCCGGGCCACGAGCCATACGTGGACAAGGCGCTCGCAGTCAACCCCGGCGGGCGGCTGACGACGACCGAGGACGTGGCAAATGTGCTGCTGGCCCTGGCCGATCCGGCGGTCACCTGGATCAGTGGGACGGTCATCCCGGTGGATGGAGGGGAGATTATCGTGGGGTGATTTGACAATCCTCCACTCCGTGATAGAATATGCGCACATTCAAGTTAAAGATATTGCTCCTCTCATGCAGACCGTGGCGCCGAACCGTCTTTGACAAGTTGGCCTTTTTATGAGGTAAGCAGAGATAAGACGATCTGTATCAAGCATCCGTCTAGCTTCAGGCGTGATTCCAGAACCCGGCATCACTCGCATACTCGGTAGAGTGCAGGTGGCGCTGGGTTTTTTGCGTGAGAGAGTGGTATCGTGAGGAGTAATCTGAACTCATGGACGTAAACGTTTCCGTTGACCAAGGCCAACAAGGCCAATCTGAGCACAACCCGACTGATCAGGATTTGGGTGAGGAGGTTCCAGTCAGTCAGGATATGGGAGACTACTTGGAGGAGTATCAGTCTCCGAAGCGGGGGGACATTTGCACTGGTGTCGTGATAGGAAGCGACGCTCGTGGCTTGATCGTGGATGTTGGTCTTAAGCGAGAGGGGCTGATCCCGAACGAGGATTTGGAGCGGCTGGACGAGGAAACCCGCTCTGCGGTTCAGGTAGGTACCGAGGTCACTGTGTTTGTGCTTCGTCCCGAGGATAGAAATGGGTATCCCATCTTGTCCATTCATCAGGCTCAATTGTCTAAAGATTGGATCAAGGCCGAGGAGATGATGGAGAGTGGCGGTCTCTATGAGGGTGAAATCTCTGGCTACAATCGCGGCGGTCTCATCGTCAAGTTTGGCAAGATTCGCGGTTTCGTTCCCGCCTCGCAACTCGTGGACCTGCCCAGGCGATTGTCTCAGGATGATCGTCGTCAGCGGTTGGCGGACATGGTTGGGCAGCAGGTCGGCCTCAAGATCATCGAAGTGGATCGTCGTCGCCGGCGGCTGATCTTTTCTCAGCGGCGGGCGTTGCGCTCTTGGCAAGAGGTGCAGCGCAATCGGGTTATGGATCAACTGACCGAGGGCGAGGTGCAGCACGGTAGGGTCACCAGTATCACCAACTTTGGTGCTTTCGTGGACTTGGGTGGGGCCGATGGTCTGATCCATGTTTCGGAGTTGGGTTGGGGTCGGGTAGATAACCCGCGCCAGGTACTAACGGTCGGCGATGAGGTGGACGTCTACGTGCTCGATGTAGACCGGCAGCGGAAGCGGATCGCGCTCAGCCTCAAGAGACTCCAGCCTGATCCCTGGACTTTGATAGACGATCATTACCAGGGGGGGCAATTGGTCGAGGGGCGGGTCACTCGAGTGTTGGATTTTGGTGCTTTTATCGAATTAGACCTAGGAGTGGAGGGGCTGCTCCATTCTAGCGAGATGATCGGTGCACCAGAGCTTGGCCCGGCGGACATTGTCCATCCTGGAGAGACGCTGTTATTAAAGATTATTCGCATAGATAGCAGCAAGAGGCGGTTGGCTCTGAGTGCCAAGCAGGTGCGGCAGAGTGAGTGGGAGCGTTGGGTAGCAGAGCAACAGGCTGCCCGCGAGGCCCAGGAGACAGCGGAGGCCCAGGTAGTTGAGGCAGAGGGAGATGCGGCAGAGCCAGAGGCCGAGGAAGCGGTCAGCGAAGTGGTTGCAGGCGAGGTGGCAGAGCCAGAGGCCGAGGAAGCGGTCAGCGAACCAGTCGCAGACGAGGTGGCAGAGCCAGAGGCCGAGGAAGCGGTCAGCGAACCAGTCGCAG
>QMOE01000237.1 GCA_003648125.1 Chloroflexota bacterium | reverse complement strand
TGGCCAGGTGATCAACGATGTGCCTGCTCACCAGATCGTGTATCGTGGCATCTGTCAGGCTCCGGAGGGGCGGAAGATTTTCTCTACGCTCACGGTGCGAGAAAATCTGAACATGGGAGCCTATAGCCTGGGTAATGACAAGGCGGCTATCGAAGCCAACCGGCGACGAGTCTTCGCCCTCTTTCCTCGCCTGGAGGAACGCAAGAACCAGATCGCGGGCACGCTTTCCGGCGGTGAGCAGCAGATGTTGGCCATCGGGCGGGCGCTCATGGCCCGGCCTCGATTGCTCATGCTGGATGAGCCTTCGTTGGGCCTGGCTCCCATGCTGGTGCGGGCCATCTTCCAGACTATCCGCGAGATCAACGCTCAGGGAGTGACGATCCTGTTAGTGGAGCAGAACGCCCGTGCCGCGCTTCGGCTGGCCGATAGGGGCTACGTACTGGAGACGGGGCGCATCGTGCTCTCCGGCCCGGCGCAGGCCCTTTTGGAGGACGAAAAGGTGCGCAAAGCGTACCTCGGTGAATCGTAGTGCAGTCGCAGGGCAGTGACGTGAAGGGGAACCTCGCAGGAGATGAGGTTCCCCTTTGTTGTGAGTACCGTTTCTCAGTAGGGCAGGCTCGCAGCCTGCCGCGTCGGGAAGTGCTACTCGCGCCGTTAAACGGCGGGCTAAGAGCCTGCCCTACGGGACTATACGATTACCCCATCCTCAGCAAGTGAGGTGCAGGGCGGCAGCGACGTTCCGGCCGGCGTGCAGAAGCCGATTGTAAGTCCGGCAGGCGTCGGCGGTGCGTTCGACCACGAGCTGGATGTTCTGCTCTGCCAGGTAAGTCTCCGTCTCCGGGGGGACGCGCATCAGGCCGGAATAACCGGTACCCACTACCAGCACATCGGGCCGGGCGGCGATTACCTCGTCCAGGTCGGCGGGAGCCAGCTTGTGGCCTGCCTGCCGCCACCACGAGGAAAGCACGCGGTCTGGCAGAACGATGACGTCGGTGGTATAGGCCCGGCCATTGATCACGATACGCCCAAAGTCGTAGCTCTCAATCATGGTATACTTTTCCCTCAGCGACCAATTGCTTCAGGGTTTCGACCACATCCGCGTCGAAGAGCACACCTGCCCCCTGTTCGATCTCAGCCAAAGCCTCCTGATCCGACACCGGCTCGCGGTAATAGCGGTGTGAGGTGAGCGCGTCGAACACGTCTGCCACGGCCAGGATGCGGCTTTCCAGGGAAAGCTCCTCTGCTCGCAGGCCATTGGGATACCCTGAACCGTCCAGCCGTTCGTGGTGCTGGGCGGCGATGATAGGCACCTCGCGCAGGTCATCGCTGAAGTGGACGTTAGATAGGATTTCGCCGGTCAGTCGGGCGTGATCGCGCATAATGTGCTTTTCCTCGGATGTCAGCTCACTCGTTTTAGTAAGAATAGCTTCCGGCACACCGATCTTGCCCACGTCGTGAAGCAATCCGGCGATGCGGACGAGCTCTATCCGCCCGGCAGACAGTCCCATCCGGCGAGCGATGGCCACGGCATACTCGGTCACGCGCTGCGAATGGCCGGCCATCTGTCTGTCACGCGCGTCAATTATAGCGGCCAGAGTGGCAATCAGGCTGTCCAGCATACGTTGCACCTGAGCGTGCAGGCGGGCGTTTTCCAGGGCGATGGCTGCCGAGGAGGCCAGGGCGGTCAACAATTCCTCGTCCTCGGCAGTGAACGTCCCTGTCTGTTTGTTGAGCACCTGCACCACGCCGATGATGCTGCCGGCCCGGTCGCGCATGGGCACAGCCAGCATGGTGTCTACCCGGTAGCCGGTGAGTTTATCGAAGCGCGATGCGTGACGGGGATCGTGTTGCACGTCCTGGACATTGAGCACCTCTCCCGTCTGAGCCACGTATCCGGCCAGGCCATGGCCCACCGGCAGACGGATTGTGATGGTGCCCTCTGCGATCTTCGACCAGAGTTCGTTAGTCTCCCGGTCAAGCAGGTACAGGGTAGTACGCTCGGCGCCCAGCAGCTTCGTGGTGCGCGAGACGATGAGTTCGAGCAATTTATCCAGATCGGTCTCCGCCGTCAACTGGCGGGTGATCTCCAACAGGGTCATCAGGCGGTTATGATGGGACATGGTACCATCCGAAAACGTCTGCTCGGAGCTGGTTGTTTCATGGATGGAACTGCTGTGGACGAAGCTTTTCAGGAAATCGAGAACGGCCTGGACTACTTCCTCGCGGCTCAGCGTGTCGGTGCGCAGGTACAAATCGCAGTGAGCGCGGGCGTGGCTCAGCCGTCGCCGCTGCTCCATCAGCAGACGTTCATCCCAGTCGGCGCCTCGCCGCTGCACGATGGTGAGCAACTCGGCGTCCAGATAGATAAGCACGTCCGGGCGAGAGATGCGCTGCCACATCGTGGGCACGTAGGAATGTTCCTGCACGCACTGTCGAGCGTCGTATCCCCTGGCGCACAGTGCCTGCACCAACTCCGTCTTTCCAGAAGCGCACGGCCCCACGATAGCGATTCGCAGTCCCATCGCGTTGCTTCCTACGGACCTGACGCCCGATTACGCTTGTGCAAGCTGTTTAGGGCGTCCAACGAAGCGAAGACGACGATCTTGTCCCCCGCCTGCAAGCAAATCTGGGGATCGGGGTGAAGATCCGCACACCGCTGCCCTTTGTACAGGATCACCGATATGTCGAATTCGCGCTCCAGGGCGGCGATCTCACAGCCCACCAGCGGGGAACCGGCTTGAACGAGCACTTCGCTCACGTTGAGCAGTGTATCGTCAACGTAGAACGAAAGGGTGACATCTGTCCGCGTGGCAGCAGCGGCCAGTACCGGGGCTGCCAGGGCTGAGGTGCTGAAGGCAGCATGGATGCCAAACACTTTCTCCATTTTCTGTGCCAGCTCAGCGTCGAACATGCGCATGACCACCCTGATGTTGGGATTCAGCTCGCGCGCCTCCAGAGCGATGGTCAGGTTGACCAGATCATCCTCGGTACAGATGACCACGGCCGTGGCTCGTTCGACGCCGGCCTTGCTCAGCGCCCCTGGACGTCGCGCGTCGGAGATGATCACCGGCACCCTCAGATTACGGATGATGTCTAGAAACTGGCCCTGCTCGTTGCGCTCGATACCGACTACGTCCTCTCTAAATTTGAGCAATTGCTCCACGACGCGGTAGCCATCGCGGCCCAGCCCGCAGACTATCACGTGGCCGCTGTAGGTCGAGGCAATCGCCACCTGCCATTCCTCCCTTCTGGTCTGCTTGTTGAATAACATTACCCCGAAGCGCACCACCCCATTAGCGATCAGGCTCAGACCCACGACCGGGATGAGGAAGAAGAATATCTGCAAATACCACACCCGGGGAAAGCGCAGGGATGTTTCCAGGAAGATCAGGGTGAATGTAGCGTAGATGGCCTCGGCATACGAGAGGCGCTCTCCACTGTCCGGCCAGACGTACCATATCCGCAGGGCAAGCCCGCCCAGCAAAACGACGCCGGCAAACAACAGGAGCGAGACGCGGGACTCGCGGACGAGCACCCACACGTCACGCAGGCTGGCTTTCAGATAGCGCCGCAGTTGCTTGTTTACCACGTTCCTCTCACCGCCGGCAGAGGAAATGAAATTGCCATCCGCCGCACGTCGTCGTGTTCCTTCCTGGGCACGATTGCTACCACGACGACGCTGATGTCGTCGCTCGGGCGACCGCGGTCCAGTTCCACCCCGCGCTGCAAGATGGCATCGGCCAGGCTGGGAGCATCGCACAGACCACTGGCCAGCAGGTCTCTCGCCAGTTGGGGCACGTCCAGCCGTTGTCCGTAGCGTGCCCCGGCATCCATCACGCCGTCCGTGAAAACGATGACGTAGGTTTCGGGCTCCAGGGGGAGTTCAGTGATCACCGGCTTGGTCCAGGCGTAGATGCCGATGGCTTCCGAGGGTTGATTGAGGAGAGTGATGCCGGCTGGGGTGATGACCACGACGGGGCAGTGGCTATTACGCGAAAGGACAAGGGTACCGCTGACCAAATCCACGGACACGATGTTCAGTGTGGCCGAGACCTTGCCACCGCGTTGGGTGCGCAGGTAATCGTGGGCAGCGCGGGCGACGGCCCCATCGCGCACGCCTTCGGCCAGGAGGGAAATCGCCTTGCGGACCACCATGTTGCTGATCGCCTTCGCCCCCCGCCCACTGCGCTGCCCATCGGCCAGCACTAGCGAGAGGCCACCGCGAGGCCGCTCGATCACCTCCACCGTATCGCCGCTCTCACTGGTGGCATATTTCCCCACCTTGGCCACAGCAATCTGAATTTCCATAAACTTGTTCGCTTTGCATTGGGATATCGAGGCTGGGCTCCGTTGCTCGCTCCGGCCCCAGAACTGTGGGTATTATATCCCACTTCCCCATCTGAGGCAACCTTGCTTTCTCCTTGAATTGTGATATAATTAAGTTAAATATATTCTATTTGTAGAGAGTAACTGGTGAAACGCGAATTTACACAATATACGCAGCTAATCGCTGACTCTGGGATCTTATCCGGGTAAGTCTGCGTCCGATTTCGAGGCTTGTGCAACTGGACTCATACTACGTGGGCAATACTTGGTAAATTATCAATCCCTCGGCGGTTTCACAGACCCGATGGAGGATCAACGAATATGATAAGGAGAAAGGATCAATGCAGCGCAACCTGGGTTTCGGTGATGGGTTCATGTTTGGATGTGGGTTCTTGGCCGCCGGCATCGTGGCCTGGATCGTGATGGTAATTGTATTCGCGATTTTAGGACTGATCCTATCATTGCTGGGATTAGGCGGCTTGGCGGGTCTAGGTGAACTGCTAGGACAACAAGGGAGTTTGCTCCTACCCGTCGTCTGACGGCTGGAATTTTTTCCCCACCTGAAAGCGAATCGCCCCGCCGAAACAGCGGGGCGATTCGCTTTAGTCATGTTTCTTCATAATATGACGCGGTCTCCCGCCGCAACCAATCTTTGGGACACGGATTCACACGGATTTT
>QMOE01000236.1 GCA_003648125.1 Chloroflexota bacterium | reverse complement strand
TAGGCAGCAGCGGCGCGAAAATCGGATTTGATGGGGATGGTGGCCTGTCGCCACAAGTTGACGCTGTGGAGAACGAGGATAGCGGCCACCAGCGCCATCGTCACCCAGCGGCCCCATGCGCCGAGGCGCAGTAAGGAAGCCAGGCCGAGAGCGATCAGCAGGTAAAAGGCCGGCGCGGCCCAGATGAGGTAGCGGTCGGTGAAGAGCGGCTGGCGCAACGAGATGAGCCACACGGTCAGCAGCGGGATCAGGAGCCAGTATATCAGAGCAAGACGTTCCCTTCTCTCCCCCGTGCGCGCGGGAGGGCCAGGGAGAGAGGGTGGGGGGCTTGCCAATCCCCACGCTGCCAGCGACCCCACCAGCACCGCGCCCCACGGCCAGCCCCATCCCGTCATCCCCAGGCTCCAGCTATTGAGCAAAGTCTCCACCATCTCGCCCAGCGTGTAGGAGGGAAAGCCAGTGGCGCGTTCTTGAAGCAGCAGCGGAGCCTGCCAGTCGAACAACGGCAGATAGGGCAGGGTGAGGCAGGCCAGGCTGAGCAGCGCGCCGCGCCACCGGTTGCGGGCTTGGGGCCACCAGGTAAAGTAAAGCAAAACCTGCATGGGGATGAGCAGGGCAGCCAGGATGTGGACGTAGCAGGCCAGGCTGGTAGCGACGACCTGCGCCGTCCACCAGTACCAGTCTCCTTCCTCGACGGCGCGGCGCAGTCCGTAAATCGCCAACAGCGCCAGGGCCGGCAGCAGCGTATACATCTTGACCTCCTGCCCGTACCAGGTCAAGTAGGGAGAGGTGGTCAGCAGCAAGGCGGTGAGGAAACCGGCTTGCCGGTTGAACAGGCGGCGGCCCAGTGCATAGATCAGCGGGACACAGAGCACGCCAAAAGCGAGCGAGAAGAAGCGCATAGCGTACTCGCTCGTGCCAGTGAGCGCGACCCATCCGCGCAGCAACATGTAGTAGAGCGGGCCGTTCCAGCCGGGGCGGGTGAAGGAGGCGAGCATCTCTGCCCAGGGAACGGTGGCGAAGCGCAGCGCGTCCACCTCGTCTCTCCAAAGCGGTTGCGCGTCGAGGGAAACGGCGCGCGCCCCGAAGGCGATCAACGTCAGCAGGCCGATCGTGGCGGGGTAGCGGAGGCGCGCGCGATTCATCCTACAGGATTGTGTCCCCAGCGCAGAATGAAAAAGGCGATTGTCAGAGCCAACACAATGCCCACCATCACCCACAGCAGGGCCGCTCCACCGCCGCTCCAGGAAACGGGGGGAGCCGATGCAGTAGCCGCGTGAGTTGGGGTGGGGAGCGGCGACTCTCCCGATGTCAGGGGAGTGGGCAAGGGCGAGCGGTCGCCGGTTTCGAGTAACGCGCCGTGCAGCCACAGCGCCGCCGCGGCGACAAGCACCACAACCAAAGTCAGCGCAAACCATAGACGAAGACGACTTGACTGGATCATAACTCAATTATAACGCAACTATCCCTGCCGCGCCAGGCGCAAAAAATCGAGTGTCTGGGCACTCACGAGGGTTGCCTCTGCGTTTGACTTGATTTCCGCGCCGCTATATAATCCTTTTGTTGCGAGTTTATCACAAAACGTAACTGCTCAGGCATATCCAGGGAGCGGCAGATTCACTCTCAGAATAGCCTCGCTGGTGTCATTGCGAGCGTAGCGAAGCAATCTCCCGCTTTCAAATGCAAGCAGCGTGGGGATTGCTTCGTCGCTGCTGCTCCTCGCAATGACAGGTTGAGCAGTTACCACAAAACAAGGATAAGGAGGAGGAATCATGCGTAAACTATTGCTCGTCTTGTTGGTGCTGCTGGTCGTCCTACTGGTGGTGGGGTTGGCCGGAGCTGGCTACGGCGTCTTCACTGTGCGCCGCTCCTGGCCCAAAACTGATGGGAAGGCTCAGGCAGACGGCTTGCAGGCGGAGGCCACCGTCATTCGCGATAGTTGGGGCGTTCCCCATGTCTACGCCTCTAGCTCACACGATTTGTTCTTTGCCCAGGGATACGTCCATGCCCAGGACCGCTTCTGGCAAATGGAGTTCTGGCGACGGATCGGTTCCGGGCGGCTTTCCGAGATCCTGGGCGACTCGGCCCTGGGCCAAGATCGCTTCATTCACACCGTCGGCTGGCACCGCACCGCCGCCGAGGAACTGAAACGCATGGACGCGCAAGACCTGGCGGCGCTGGAGGCCTACGCCGAGGGGGTCAACGCCTACATCTCTACCCACAAGAAGCGGCTGGGACTAGAGTTCACCATGCTGGGCCTGACCGGCGTCAAGTTTGAGCCAGAGCCGTGGGCCCCTCTCGACACCATCTCCTGGGCCAAGGTGATGGCCTGGGACCTGGGGGGCAACAGGACCGCTGAACTGCTGCGCGCCCAGATCGCTGCCCGGCTGGGCACGTCAGCCGTCGCCGAGCTGATGCCGCCCTATCCGGACAATTACCCCGTCATCGTCCCGCACCCATTGACGGGGGCAACGTTGGATGCGGTGCCCGGAGCAGCCTTTGACTTTTACGCTTTGGGAAACGGGCCAGGCATTGGCAGCAACAACTGGGTCATCTCCGGCGAGCGCACCGAGACAGGGATGCCCCTGCTGGCTAACGACCCTCACCTGGGCATCCAGATGCCCTCCATCTGGTACGAGGTTGGCCTGCACTGCGAACCGGTGGGGCCGGATTGCCCCTACGATGTCACCGGTGCTTCCTTCGCCGGCGTCCCTGGCGTCGTCATCGGCCACAACGCCCACGTTGCCTGGGGCGTCACCAACGTGGGGCCGGACGTGCAAGACCTGTTCGTCGAGAAAATCAACCCAGAGAACCCCGATCAGTACGAGTACGAAGGAGCATGGGTTGATATGCAGATCGTCCGCGAGGAGATCACCGTCGCTGGGGAGGATGACCCGGTGGTGGTGAACGTCCGCATCACGCGCCACGGCCCTATCATCAACGACGTGGTCGGCGGCCCGGAGGATGATTGGGCCTTTGGCTGGGAGCCGCTGGCTCTCTCCTGGACTGCGCTCCAGCCGGGCACACTGGTACGCAGCATTCTGCTCCTGGATAAAGCCGGCGACTGGGACGAGTTCAGGGACGCGCTCTCCTATTGGGACGCGCCCAGCCAAAACTTTGTCTACGCCGATGTGGAGGGGAACATTGGCTACCAGGCCCCTGGGCGCATTCCCATCCGCGCTGCGGGCGACGGCTCGATGCCGGTTCCCGGCTGGAGCGGCGAGTACGAATGGGTGGACTATATTCCCTTTGATGACCTGCCCCGCACCTTTAACCCGGAGGAGGGGTACGTCGTCACTGCCAACAACGCCGTCGTGGGGCCGGACTTTCCCTACTTTATCACCAACGACTGGGCCCCCGGCTACCGGGCGCGGCGTATCGTGGAGCTGATCGAGGCCGACGACTCCATCTCGCTGGCCGACGTACAGGCCATGCAGGGGAACAGCAATCCCATCTATGCCGAGGACGTTCTGCCCCATCTGCTCGTGCTCCCCGTGACGAACACGGGCCGCAGCGACAGGGAGGAGCGCCGCTTGACGGAGGCGCTCGAGCTGCTGCGCGCCTGGGACGGACGGGCGGATCGGGATAGCGCCGGGGCCGCCCTGTTCGAGGCTTTCCGCCTGCACCTGATAGACCTGACTTTTGGCGATGAGCTAGGGGAACAACTTTTGGGCAAGGCCAGGCGCAGCGTGGGCGTCGCGCTGGTGAATCTTTTGGAGGACGAGGATTCGCACTGGTTCGACGACGTCAACACGCCGGAGGTGGAGACGCAGGACGAAATCCTGCTGCAGGCGCTGGAGGATGCAGCGGACGAACTGACCGAGACGCTGGGGCGCAATATGGACAAGTGGCGCTGGGGCGAACTGCACACCGCTGTCTTTAATAACCAGAGCCTGGGGCAGTCCGGCATTGCTCCCATCGAGGCGATCTTTAACCGGGGGCCGGTGGAGACGGATGGCGACAGCGGCACAGTCAATGCCACCGGTT
Organism: Chloroflexota bacterium; assembly: GCA_003648125.1. Next base: position 1,026 of record QMOE01000236.1, on the reverse strand, counting down.
ACAGCCTGAGCGACCCTTACACCGTGCAGCACGTTCCATCCTACCGCCAGATTGTGGATTTGGACGATTTCACCCGCTCGGTCTCGATGCACACCACCGGCCAATCTGGTCATCCCTACCACCCTCATTACGACGACATGATTGATCCCTGGCGCAACATCGAGTATCACCCCATGCTATGGCAGCGGGTGGACGTGGAGGCGGACGCGGAGGGGGTGTTGGTGTTGAGGCCGTAGGTATACGATTACGCGTTGTAGGGGCGCGGTTACCGCGCCCTCCCCTGGCGTGACAACCGGGACGCGGGAACCAAAACGCGGCAATCAGGGCGCGGAGACCGCGCCCCTACGATGGGGATAATGATGAAATACGACCCTGTTGAACATCACCGACGCTCCATACGGCTACAGGGTATGATTACGCATCGCCAGGTGCGTATTTCCTGACGATCTGCGTACAGGACAGAGAATGTTTGTTGGGACAGGTAATAGATGGTAAAATGCAGCTAAATGCACACGGGCGCATCGTAGATGAATTTTGGCAAGAAATTCCCATTCATTTTTCCAATGTGTCTGTGGATGCTTACGTGACTATGCCCAACCACATTCACGCCATTGCCATCATCCACGATCCCACCCATCCCGGTAAAGGCGGGGTCTCCGCGCCCCAATCACGGCCCACATTGGGGCAAATTGTGGCGTATTACAAATATCAGACTACCAAAATCATCAATCAGATGCGCGAAACTCGCGGGGCGCGGTTTTGGCAGCGTAACTATTGGGAGCATATCATCCGCACTGAAACTGCGAATCAGCGTATCTATCAGTACATCCAAGACAACCCTGTGCTTTGGGAAGATGATCAACTGCATCCTGACGCTCCGCCTAATCCATTCAACCGGAATTAGGGGCGGGGTTACCCCGTCCCTACCGATTACACAAGGAGGCACAAATGAACAAACAAATCATCGCTACAGACAAAGCCCCGGCCGCGGTCGGGCCGTACTCGCAAGGTACGCGGCTGGGCGAT
>QMOE01000235.1 GCA_003648125.1 Chloroflexota bacterium | reverse complement strand
GGACGCCCGCGATCCCAGGCAGTCATTGGAGCGCGGCCATCTTGGCCGCATGCGGGCGGGGGATGCCCGCGATCCCAGGCAGTCATTGGAGCGCGGCCATTGGAGCGCGGCCATCTTGGCCGCATACAGGCGGGGACGCCCGCGATCCCAGGTAGTCATTGGAGCGCGGCCATCTTGGCCGCATACAGGCGGGGACGCCCGCGTTCCCAGGCAGTCATTGGAGCGCGGCCATCTTGGCCGCATGCGGGCGGGGACGCCCGCGATCCCAGGCATGATTCACTACCCGGCGCAAAAATTTGACATGCACCCGCACGATTGGTGGCCTCGTTGACTTTTGAGAGTGAATGTGCTAAGATAATGACCTAGGCTTTGTCAACAGGGACATCTCGCTATATATTGTGCGGTTCTGTTGCGTGCAATTATTTTATACTCATCAATTTTACGCCGCAAAGCCAGTTGACACAAAGGCTGGAAACAACTAGAGTATACCAGTTCTGTGGACTGCGCGGGGTGTCTTTTGACAGGTAAGGGCCTTGTTGGCACTTGCCTGTTTTCGTGTAGGCTTTGCGGACCAGGTCTCATTCAGGAGGATATTTATGAGCGCAGAATTTATTTCCCGTATTGTCGGCATGATCGCAGTGGCTGTTGGAGGGGTATTCTTGGGCATCTACGTGGCAGCCCGGTTAGAAGCCTCGCCCTACCAGTATGCAGCACTCTTTCTGCTCGTCGGTGCACTGGTCGGTTTGGTGTTGACGCCGTACATAACAGTGCGGCCTTTCGTGGCCTTGCGCAAACGTATCCGCCATGCCCCAGCCCAGCAGATCCTGGCCGTCGTATTTGGCTTGATCGTCGGCTTGCTCGTCGCCGGCCTGGTCTCGTTCCCGCTCTCAATGCTCCCGGAACCATACAGCCAGATTTTACCTTTCGCCACTGCTCTACTCTTTGGCTACCTGGGAATCTTGGTGATGACTACCCGGCAGCACGATATTTTCAACATCATCCGAGGACGGCTGCCAGGGGGGAAGGACGGCCAGGCAGTTGAGAGCGGCAGGTCTCAATCCGTGTTGCTGGATACCAGCGTCATTATTGACGGGCGTATCGCTGACATCAGCCATACTGGCTTCATCTCTGGCGAGATGTTGGTCCCCCGCTTTGTGCTCAACGAACTCCAACACGTCGCCGATTCTTCTGACTCTCTGCGCCGCAACCGAGGGCGTCGCGGGCTGGAAATGCTGCGCCGGCTGCAAGATGAAGCCATCACGCCGGTGCGCATCACCGATAGGGACATCGAAGGCGTGCGCGAGGTGGACGACAAACTAGTGCTGCTGGCAAAGCAGCTTCATTGCCCTATCGTCACCAACGATTACAACCTCAACCGAGTGGCCGAGATACAAGGCGTGCAAGTGCTCAACATTAACGAATTGGCTAACGCTGTCAAGGCTCTCTTGCTCCCTGGAGAGTCATTGACCGTCAAGATTGTTCAGGAGGGGAAAGAGACCGGTCAGGGAGTAGGGTATCTGGACGATGGTACCATGGTCGTGGTGGCAGAAGGGAGATCGCACCTTGGTCAAGAAATGCAAGTGGTCGTGACCAAGGTACTGCAGACAGCGGCGGGGCGGATGCTTTTCGCCCGACTAGCAAAGTAGATTCAATGGAGGATGGCGATGGGCTTGCATGTTTTCAACTATCTGACTCGCGAAAAGGAGCCTTTCGAACCACTGAAGAGAGGGCACGTGGGAATGTACGTCTGTGGCCCGACTGTATACGATCACGTTCACTTGGGCCATGCCAAACTATACGTGGCGATGGACGTCATCGTGCGCTACTTGCGTTTTCTGGGCTACAAGGTACGCTACGTGCAGAACATCACCGACGTGGGGCATCTCTTGGACAGTGGCGAAGATCGCATCCTCAAAGGCGCCAGGCGGGAACGAATTGAGCCGATGGAGTTGGTGGAGACTTTTACCCGCTCCTACTTTGAGGATATGGATGCGTTAGGTGTGGTGCGTCCCAATATCTCTCCCCGCGCCAGCGGTCACATCACCGAACAGATCGAGATAATCAAAACTCTACTGGATGAGGAATATGCCTACGAGACGCCAGCAGGCGATGTTTATTTCTCGGTAGAAAAGTTCCCCGAGTACGGCAAACTCTCCCGGCGTAAGGTTGATGAATTGGAGGCGGGAGCACGAGTGGCAGTGCGGGATGAAAAGCGCCATCCAGCCGACTTTGCGCTATGGAAACATGCTGAACCAAAGCACATCTTGCGCTGGCCCTCTCCCTGGGGCTGGGGCTATCCGGGCTGGCACATCGAGTGCACGGCGATGGCGACCAAGTACCTGGGCCAGACGCTGGATATTCACGGTGGCGGGCTGGAGAACATCTTCCCTCACAACGAGTGCGAGATGGCCCAGTCGGAGGCCGCCACCGGCGAACAATTTGCCCGTTATTGGGTCATGGCCGGCTCCCTCACCGTCAACGGGGTCAAAATGAGCAAGAGCCTGGGCAACTTTATCACCATCAAAGAAGCGATCAAACTTTACTCCCCGGAGGCGATTCGCTTCTTTATTTTGTCGAGCCACTACCGGGGGCCGATGGACTATAGCCGCGACGCGATGCTGGCCGCCCAACGCGGGGTCGAGCGGCTACACAACACCGTGCGCACGTTGCGGGCACGGGCGAAACACGCTATGCCGACGGGTACGGCAGACCTTTCTTACATCGCCAACATTGACCCGCACCGCGACGCATTCATAGAAGCAATGAACGATGATTTCAACACGCCCCAGGCCATCGCCGCTCTCTTTGACTTTAGCCGGGAGGTGAACACACTGCTGGACTCGGGGGATCCAGTGAGCCGGGGAACGCTGGCGGTGATAGATGGCCTCTACCGTGAACTGGGCGGCAAGGTGCTGGGCATCATTCCCGACAACCTATCCCAGGGCACTAGTGATGAGTTGGTTGAGGGGTTGATGAACGTCGTTCTGGAAATTCGGCGCCAACACCGCGTATCCAAGGATTGGGACCAGGCGGACTTGCTGCGCCGGCAGTTGAGCGATCTGGGCGTTGTGATTGAGGACCGGCCGGAGGGACCTATCTGGCGGCTGGAGCGGGGTAGATGAGAGAAACCCTCTATGGCCGGAACGCGGTTTGCGAATCGCTGCGGGCTGGCCGCCGCAAGGCGTACAAACTGGTGCTGGCCGAAGGCGTCCGACAGGCGGACATCGTCGGCCAGATTGTTTCTCTGGCTGAACGGGCCGGGGTGGAGATAAAGCGCACCGAGCGGCGCAACTTGGACCAACTGGGCAACATCAATCACCAGGGCGCTGTATTAGAGACGAGCGAGTATCCCTACAGTTCGCTCGACGACATCTTGGCGCTGGCTCAATCGCGTGACGAGCCACCCCTGCTTCTGCTACTCGACCTCTTGAAGGATCCCCAGAACGTGGGCAGCCTGATACGCACGGCCGAGGCAGTAGGCGTACACGGAGTGGTGATTCAGCGGCGGCGAGCGGTGGGCATCACGCCAGCGGTGGTCAACGCTTCGGCGGGTGCGGTGGAACACCTGCTGGTGGCGCAAGTGACCAATTTGGTGGACGCCATCGGCCGGCTCAAAGCGAGTGACGTGTGGGTGGCCGGCTTGGAGGCGGTGCGCGGCGCCCAGCTTTATCACCAGGCCGACCTGCGCGGTCGGCTCGCGCTGGTGGTGGGCAGCGAAGGGGAAGGACTGCGGCGGTTGGTACGCCAGCGGTGTGACTTTCTGTTACGCCTGCCCTTGTACGGTCAGGTGACATCGCTCAATGCCTCCGTAGCCGGATCAGTGGCGCTCTACGAAGCGCTGCGGCAGCGGCAAGGGACGCAGGAATGAAGTTGAAGCAACGCTGGCCCATTCTCGCCGTTGGTTTCCTGGTCAGCGCGGCTCTTTCGTGGTACGCTCTTCGTGATTTGCACCTCCAAGAGGTCTGGGCGGCGCTGCGGGAGGCCAACTATTGGTGGCTCGTCCCCGGCGTGGCGGTTTACTTTATCTCCGTTTGGTTTCGGGCCTACCGCTGGGGATTCCTGCTGCGGGGCAGCAAACGGGTCTCCACCAACCGGCTCTTTCCCGTCGTCGTCATCGGCTATATGGGCAACGACATCCTGCCCTTTCGTCTGGGTGAGGTGCTGCGGGCCTACGTCCTGTGGCGCAAGGAGGGCATCAACGTCGGCGCCACCTTTACCACCGCCATCCTAGAGCGGCTGTTCGACGGGCTGACGATGGTGCTATTTGTCCTTTTCGGCCTCCTGTTCGTTCCTCTTTCTGATTTTCTGAGCCAATTGGTGACTGTCGCCAGCGCGGTTTTTTTCGGCGCGTTGATTGTGTTCCTCTTTCTGGCCGCTCGGCCCGACCTGCTCCGGCGTGTCGCCCGCTTTTTCATTGAACGTCTGGCTCCGATGCGCTTTCGCTCTCCGCTGGTGGGGCTGGTCGAGGGAATCGTGGCCGGGCTGGAGAGCCTGCGCAGCGGGCGGGACGTCCTGGTTCTCTTTGGCGTGACCCTGTGGGTGTGGATTTTGGAAACGGCCAAGTATTGGCTGGTCAGTTTCGCCTTCCCCGACCTGCATCTGCCCTACGTCGGCATCCTGCTGATGGGTGGCGCGGTCAACTTGCTGACCGCTCTACCATCGCTGCCCGGCTACATCGGCACGTTCGAGCTGGGCATCAAGATTCTGGAGGGGATCGGCGCGCCCGCGGCCTCAGCGGGGAGCTATATCCTGGCGCTCCACGCCATCCTCTGGCTGCCGGTGACGCTTTTAGGATTGGTGTTCATGGCGCGAGAGGGAGTGCAGTGGGCGGAGGTTTGGGAAACACAGTAGGGGCGACCCTTGCGGTCGCCCCCTTGCGGTCGCCCCCTTGCGGTCGCCCCCCTGCGGTCGCCCCCCTGCGGTCGCCCCCTTGCGGTCGCCCCCTTGCGGTCGCCCCCTTGCGGTCGCCCCCTTGCGGTCGCCCCCTTGCGGTCGCCCCCTTGCGGTCGCCCCCTTGCGGT
>QMOE01000234.1 GCA_003648125.1 Chloroflexota bacterium | reverse complement strand
GGTCTCGGCGCCGGATATAATGGGGCAGAAAATAGATCAAGCCCAACGCACGGTGGAACGGGCAGGCCTGCGCTTTGTATTGCTGGAAGAGCGCGACGAGCCAGGCACAGAGGGAGGAATCGTACTCGATCAAAGCCCGGCCTCTGGCGAGCTTGTTCCCCTCGACACAGAGATTTCCGTCGTCGTGAGCACCACCGGCCGAGAATTGAAAATGCCCAACGTGGTGGACTATCCGGTAGAGATGATACGGGACGGTCTCGAATCAGATGGGCTAAGAGTCAACGTCGAAGAAATATGGAGCACGCAGACAGAGGGCATAGTAATAGCCCAGAACCCTGAGGCTGAAACAACCATCCACGTCGGTGACACAGTGACGCTGACCGTGAGCGGCGGCGTGGACATCAACATTCCACTCAACGTCAACCTGAACGACCAGATAATGCTGGAGAACGCCGAGTTGCGGCAGGAGACGTTCCAACCAGGCGGAGTGATTGCCGTCACGTTGCGCTGGCGGGCGCTGTGCTCCATTGACGCGCATTACATCGTATTCGTGCATCTCGTAGCCGACCCCGGCGCTCCCGCAGTGGCGCAGCAGGACGTGGAGCCATTCACTCCCACCACAGGTTGGGTGACAGGCATAGAGATCGTAGACCCGCATCAGGTTCCCATCCCGGCAGATTTACCGGCTGGGCAGTACCAGTTGCGCGTCGGCATGTACCCCCAAGGGCAACCCAACCACCAGCTCCCGGTGATAGACACCGGTCTCACGTCAGTAGAATCAGGCCGGATCCTGGTTGCTGAGATCGAAATAAAAAAGTGACATATCTGATAATTTCTGGTATAATGATCTTGTAAATTACAAAAGGCGCGATCAGATCTTGATCGCTTGGTCCAATGGAGGAAAAAAGTGAATTCTAGACCGAAAGGTGGCAGCCCACTTATATACCTGATCATTCTCGTAGCGATTGCCTTCCTGATGTACAGTTTCTACTCGCAACAGACAAAAGACATCACACGCACGCCGTTGACGGATATAGCAACGTATGTACGGGAAGGGAACGTAGTCAGCATCCGCGTAGAAGGCGATGACCTGTTCGTGGAACTCAGAGACGGCGATGAGATTGCGTCCCGCAAAGAGCACGAATCCACAACTGTAGAACAACTGCAAGCCCTGGGGGTCACACAAGAAGAATTGAGGCAGATCACAATTAATCCGGTGCAGCCCCCCGATTGGGGATCATTGTTGAGCACCGGAGGTTCAATACTACTGGTGGTAGCCATGTTGGCAGTCGGTTACATGATGGTACGCCAGCTTCAGGGAGCAAATAACCAGGCACTCTCCTTTGGAAAGAGCCGCGCCCGTATGTACACCGGCGACCAGCCATCGATCACGTTTGAAGACGTGGCCGGCGTGGACGAGGCCCAAGAGGAATTGAAAGAAGTGGTCGAGTTTCTCAAAGAGCCGGAAAAGTTCGTCCAGTTGGGAGCGCGTATCCCCAAGGGGGTGCTTTTGGTGGGAGCACCGGGCACAGGCAAGACCCTTTTAGCCAAGGCAGTCAGCGGAGAAGCGGGCGTGCCCTTCTTCTCCATCTCTGGTTCCGAGTTCGTCGAAATGTTCGTCGGCGTGGGAGCATCGCGGGTGCGCGACCTGTTCGAGCAGGCCAAGCGCCACAGCCCGTGCATCATCTTTCTCGACGAGATAGACGCCGTCGGCCGCCACCGAGGGGCCGGCCTGGGCGGCTCTCACGACGAGCGGGAGCAAACTCTAAACCAGATTCTGGTCGAGATGGACGGGTTCGACACCGACACGAACATAATTATCATGGCCGCCACAAACCGCCCAGACATTCTGGACCCGGCCCTGCTCCGTCCAGGCCGCTTTGACCGCCGCGTCGTGCTCGACCGACCTGACATCACAGGGCGCGAGGGAATCCTGCAAGTCCACGTGCGCGGCAAACCTCTGAGCGATAAAGTAAACCTGAAAACACTGGCCAAAATTACCCCCGGCTTTGTGGGCGCAGACATTGAGAACATGATCAACGAGGCAGCGATCCTGGCCGCACGCCGGGCCAAAAAAGTCATCGAAATGGACGAGATGGAGGAGGCAATTGAGCGCGTGATCGCCGGGCCGGAGCGCAAGAGCCGCTTGATGTCTCAAGAGGAAAAAAACATCACCGCCTATCACGAAGCCGGACACGCAGTGGTGGCCCACGTGCTGCCCAAGTGCGACCCGGTACACAAGGTCTCCATCGTGGCGCGCGGGATGGTCGGGGGTTACACCAGAGCAGTGCCGGAGGAAGATCGAAATTACATGAGCAAGACCAAGTTCAGGGACGATCTAGCGTTCGCCCTGGGCGGGCGGGCGGCCGAAGAACTGGTCTTTGGAGACGTGACCACAGGAGCAGCCAACGATTTAGAGCGGGTGACGGACATAGCCCGCGCTATGGTGACGCGCTACGGAATGAGCGAAAAACTAGGCCCCATGACCTTTGGGCAGAAGGAAGAACTGGTCTTCTTGGGCAAAGAGATCGGCGAACAGCGGGACTATAGCGAAGCGGTGGCCCAAGAAATTGACGGAGAAGTGCGCCGCATCGTTCACGAAGCTCACGAGCAGGCCAAAGATGTCCTGGTTCGCTATCGGGAGCAATTGGATCGGGTAGCACAGCGGCTGATGGAAGTCGAGACACTGGACGCCAACGAGTTCGCCGCCTTGTTCGACAACACCCCTGCCGAAAAGCCAAAACCGCCCAAGAGCACGCCCCCTGTCCCCAGCGTGGAGCGACCGACCATAAAATCAGCTTTTGACCGCCCCGCGCCCACGCTGGACATGCCTCCCGCGCCTATACCAGCGTAACCCTTGCGTAGGGGCGTGCCTTGCGCCCGCCCTATAGGGCAACCGCGAGGGTTGCCCCTACATCATACACCAATGACAAAAGGCGGAGCCTATCGGCTCCGCCTTTTTGATACTCCCAAACAAAAGAGTGTTACTGCTGCTCGGCCAGTTTCTTCTTTTCCTCCTCCACCAACACGCGCCGCAGAATCTTGCCTACCATCGTCTTGGGCAATTCATCGCGGAACTCGACGAACTTGGGCACCTTGTAGGGAGCCAGATTCTCCTTACAGAAAGTGATGATCTCCTCCTCGGTAGCCGTCTGACCCTCCTTGAGAACGATGTAAACCTTGACTCGCTCCCCCTTACCCGGCACCGGGACGCCAGCGGCGGCGACTTCCATCACCGCTGGATGCTCGTAGAGCGCATCCTCGACCTCGCGAGGGTAGATATTGTAACCGCCCGCTCCCAGGATCATATCCTTCTTGCGGTCCACGATCTTGAAATAGCCATCCTCATCCATGACGGCAACGTCGCCGGTGTGGAGCCAGGGGCCACCGCCGTCGCCGTGATCCCGCAGAGTGTTGGCCGTCTCAGTGGGCATGTTCCAGTAGCCCTTCATCACCTGCGGGCCGCGGATGCAAAGCTCGCCCGCCTCACCAACGCCCAACTCTTTCTCGCCGGTATCAGCATCCATGATCCTGACCTCGGTATCGGGCCAGGGCACACCGATGGTGCCGACGCGGTTATCGCCAAAGATAGGATTGGCGTGAGTCACCGGCGTGGCCTCACTTAACCCATACCCCTCCACCAACCGGGCGCCGGTGATCTCCTGGAAACGCTGCTGCACCTCCACCGGCAGCCCCGCCGCGCCGCTGATGCAAGCCCTGATGGAACTGACGTCGTACTTGCTCAAATCTGGATAGTTGTTGATGGCGACGTACATGGCCGGCACGCCGGCGTAAAAAGTCGGCTGCTGTTTGGTGATGCTCTTGAGCACATCCTCCAAATCACGCGGGTCGGGGATGAGGAGCATGGCTCCGGCAATGATCGTACTAAAGTTCATACAAGTGGTCATGGCGTAACTGTGATACAGCGGCAGCGCCGTCACGCTCACGTCACCCTGAGCCTCCTTTGCGTTCATCCAGACCTTGCACTGGTAAGCGTTCGCCAGGATGTTCTTGTGGGTCAGTTGCGCCCCTTTGGAGACGCCGGTGGTGCCGCCGGTGTACATGAACACGGCTGTATCTTGCATATCAATCTCCACCGGTGTGGGCTTGACCGGCGCGCTATCAAGAAGATCCTTGAACCAGTAGGTGTTGGCGTCGCCGGAGATGTCTACTCTGTGGCCTCCCTTCTTCTCCTTCAACAAGGTAAAGAGCAGGTTGAGCACCGGCGGAAAGTAGGTCTTGATCTTGGCGACGATGACGTGCTCCAGTTGGGTCTCTGCCCGTATCTTTTTGATGACGGGATACATCATGCTGAGAGTGATGATGACCTTGGCGCCCGAGTCGCTGACCTGATGCCTCATCTCGCGGGCCGTATAAATGGGGTTACAAGGCACGACGATGCCCCCAATCCGCAAAACGGCATAGTAGGCGATGGGGAACTGGGGCATGTTGAGCAAGTGAATCGCTACCCGGTCCCCTTTCTCGACACCCAATTTCTGCAACGCGGCGGCGAAGCGATCCACGGCCTCGTTATACTCGCGGAAAGTGACCTTGGCATCTTTAAAGATCAACGCCGTGTGGTCGGGGTACTTGCGCGCCGTTTCCTCCAGAACAGCGGGCATAGGGGTAGATGGATACTCGATGTACTCCGGTACGTGGGACTCGTACGATTTGAGCCAGGGCTTTTCCATGACGTGCCTCCTTTCAATTTGTGGGCGCGGGGCACGTCTCTGGCTGGGAACGTGTCCCCGATTCACGAAGCGGACGTGTTTATAGTATAGTGAAATTTGAAGACATTGTCAAGAACCAAAATGGCGCAGGATGTCCATCAAATTTTTGCGCCGGGTAGTGGATCTTGCCTGGAAACACGGGCGTCCCCCGCCGAGGAGGGGCGAGGCACTGCCTCGCCCCTACGACTCTAATGACCGCGTTCCGATGACTGCCTGGGAACGCGGGCGTCCCCGCCCGCATGCGGCCAAGATGGCCGCGCTCCAATGGCCGCGTTCCACGGCGCGCAAGAAAATGACGGACACCC
>QMOE01000233.1 GCA_003648125.1 Chloroflexota bacterium | reverse complement strand
GAGCGGGGACTGGGTGGCTGTATCATCGGCTCGGCTGACCGCGACGGGTTGCGCCGCGAGTTCAACATCCCGGAGCGGTACGAAATTCTGCTCGTGCTGGCGCTGGGCCAGCCCAATGAAACTGTGGTGCTCGAGGAGGTCGGCCCCAACGGCGACATCAAGTATTACCGCGACGCCGAGGACGTACACCACGTGCCCAAGCGTTCGCTGGACGAGTTGATTCTGCAACAATAAGGGGGTATCTTTTCAATAAATAGGGGTGAGGTGGAGGAACGCCAGCATCTGGCGACCAAGATGGTCGCGTTCCCTCTACAATGTTGAGAGGAAAGGTGCCCGGCACTTTCAAAATCGGAAGTGCCGGGCACCTGAGCAGTTAACTCAATTTTTGTACCAATTCATTGGGCGTCGCGGCGGTGATGGCCTTGTACTTGACACCGGGGTAGTACTCTTTGAAGAAATCATCCAGGCTCTGCGAGCCGGGCCATTTCTGTGGGTTGACCGCGATTATGTGCCGCCTACTCAAGTCGCCGATGCCCGCGTCGTCGGCGCTGCTGCCGACGGTGTAGCGCTCCTTGTCCCACGTGGCCTCCACCGCAGCGCGCGCCCAGGCTGCATCTGCACCGGGGGGCAGCAGCACGTAGGTCCGTTTGTACTGGGTGCGGGGCAGCCCACGCGGCTTTTTGATGACGGCGGCGTCATCATTGTCCACGTCGCCGCTATCTCCACCGTCATCGGGAGGCTTGAAAGGCCGGGCCGGGTCCTGTTGCGTGTACGCAATCAGTTTCTTGGCTACCTCTGTCCCGGCCACATCAAAATCCGACCAGGGTTTGTTATAACTGCCCCAGGTAAAGATGGTCGCGCCGATGACGTAATCGTCTTTCTGCAACTCTTTATCGTACCAGACCAGTTGCCGGAAATAATAGTCGGCCTTGTCCGGTTCATTATCGTGCTGGGACCAAAAGCCGCCCAGATCTTTCCAAGCTCCGCCGGGGCTGTTGGGGGGCTGCGGACCTACCATGGGGTCAATACCACATTCGGTGATCGCTAATGGCACGTCTCCCAGCCCATTCGGGATCAGGTACTGGCGGTAGATTTTGCGATAACGTAGCGTAGTCCAGCCTTCGTCTCCCTCGTCGGCGTTGGGATCCAGTTGATGTTTCCCCGTCATCCACCACATCCAGGGGCAACTGTACTCGTGGAGGCCGAGGATGGCTCCGTACTTTTTGGCAGCCTTGAGGGCGGGCAAGAAGGCGGGCCAGAGGGACAAATCCGGCGAGCCGGTGGCAAAGTTGCCGATCACGCATTTGAGCTCCATCCCTGCCATCAGCCGCATTCGCTCTATCTCGAACTGGGCGTACCAGGCCATTTCCTCCGCGTTGCTCCAAACCGGCTCGTTGTGCCCTTCCCAGTACTTGACGTGGGGATTCATCTGATACGTCTCTTTTTGATCCCCGATGAACTGCTGGACTGCTTCGAGGGGAGTTTTCCCACTGTTCTTTTGAAGTTGAGCGTCATAATCTCCCATGAATTTGCGACCAATCGCCAGAATGCCTGCGGGGATGTTCGCCGCCATCCCCAGCTCGTCTACAAACTTGGCAATCGCTACTCCGGCCTGGATATATTCACCTATATCCGGCGCGGCTTTCAAAATGTGGGGGCCTAATTTGGTAGGCATAGCAATCCTCCTTTTTCTCCTGATCCACCTCGCTCATTAACAACTATAATGTACTATAGAATGATTCTGCTGGCAAGTTTGGCCTCCTTCGCGCTCGTGGTATAATATCCGACATTCGAGTCAGGGTTGAAACCATGTCCATTTTGACTGCCCACAATTTAGCCAAATCATACGGCCCGCAGGACGTGCTTGAGGATATTTCCCTTGATGTTCCCCACGGGGCCAAGATCGCCCTGGTTGGCCTCAACGGATCGGGCAAGACAACGCTGTTGCACCTGCTGATTGGGTTGGAAGAACCCACCGCTGGTGTCGTTCAACGGGCCAAAGGGCTGCGAGTCGCTTACCTGCCCCAGCAAGCCAATTTCTCCGGTGACGGGACGCTGCGCGAAGCGATGCTAGAGGTCTTTGCCGACCTGCAGGCCCAGGCTGCCGAGTTGCGTCGCCTGGAGACCGCGATGGCTGATCCCACCATAAGCGACGAGGCGTTGCAGCGGTACGGGCGGGCCGTGGAGGCGTTCGAGTTGGCCGGTGGCTATACCTACGAGCAGCGCATCGAGCGCGTGCTATCCGGGTTGGGTTTCGACGAGGAGGATTTCCGCCGCCCCGTGGCGCAACTCAGCGGGGGGCAAAAGACGCGCGCTCTGCTGGCCCGTCTCTTGCTGGAGGAGCCTGATCTGCTGCTCTTGGACGAGCCGACCAACCACCTCGACCTGGCGGGTATCGAATGGCTGGAGAACTATCTCAAAGCGTGGCCGGAGGCCGTGATCGTCGTGGCCCACGACCGGGCCTTCCTCGATGCGGTCGTCGAGCGGGTGTGGGAGTTAGAGTGGGGACAATTGCGGCAGTATCGCGGCAACTATACTGCCTATGCCGCTCAACGGGCCGAGCAGTTGGCTCTCCAACAGACCAAGTACGAGCGCCAGCAACAATCTATCGCCCACACCGAAGAGTTCATCCGCCGCCACATCGCCGGTCAGCGCACTCGCGAGGCACAAGGGCGGCGGAAGCGACTGGAACGACTGGAACGGATTGAGCGACCCCAGGAGCACCAACCGCTGAACCTCGATCTGGGCGACGCCGTCCGCAGCGGAGATTTGGTGATCAGTCTTTATGAACTTGCCGTGGGCTACGACCAGGCCGCTCCCCTCTTTGCCGCCCAAGAGTTCGAGTTGCGCCGGGGACAGCGGATGGCGCTGTTGGGGCCAAATGGCTCCGGCAAGACCACACTCGTGCGCACCATACTGGGCCAGATTCCGCCGCTGGCCGGGGAGGTGCGCATCGGGGCCAGCGTGCATCCAGGATATTTCGCCCAGGGGCACGCCGATCTCGACATCGAAAAGACCGTGATTGAGACAATCCTGGGCGCCAGCGAACTGGGGATCGGTGAGGCGCGGAACCTGTTAGCTCGCTACCGCTTCTCCGGCGACGACGTTTTCAAGCGCGTCGCTGATCTCTCTGGCGGGGAGCAGGCGCGCGTCGCGCTGGCCGTCCTGGCGCTCAAGGGGGCCAACTTTTTGATTCTCGACGAGCCGACCAATCACCTCGACATTCTCTCCCAAGAGGTGCTGCAGGAGGCGCTATCCGAGTTCGGCGGCACTCTGCTGCACGTGACCCACGACCGCTACCTGATCCGCCGCCTGGCTACCTGCGTCTGGGCGATTGAGGACGGGCGCTTGTGGGAGTTCAAAGAGGGATACGACGAGTATCACGAGTGGCAGGCGCAGCGGGACCAGCAGAAACGGGCGCGGCGGGAAGAGGCGCGGGGTCAGACGGAGAGGGAACGCGCACGGCAGGCCCGCAAAGCCGCGCAACGCGAGGCGGCGCGGCAGGCCAGTCGCCAGGCCGAGCGCGAGCGGGCAATCCACCAAATGGAAGCCCGTCTGGCGCAACTGGGGAGCGAGTTGGCCGCCGCCAGCCAGCAGCAGGCGGTCGAGCGGGTGCGCCGGTTGGGGGCCGAGTACACCGGGCTTGAGGAGAAATTGAACACGCTGCTGGTGGCCTGGACAGACGCGGCATGAATGCTCCCCCGCTGCTCATTGGCCTCACGGGCAACATCGGCACGGGCAAATCCACCGTCGCCCGGATGCTGGCCGAGTTGGGAGCCAAGACGATTGACGCGGATCAGGTGGCCCACCAGGTGATGCGGGCGGGAACCCGCGCCCACACAGCCATCGTCGAGGCGTTTGGACCAGAGGTGCTGTCTCCCGACGGCGAAATTGACCGGGGGCGGCTGGGGGCGCTCGTCTTTGCCGACCCGGCTGCGCTGGCGCGGTTGGAGGCCATCGTCCATCCCGCCACCCTGGAGGCGGTCGCCGCCCGCGTCGCTGCTGCCGCCGCCGATGTGGTGGTGATCGAGGCGATCAAGCTGATTGAGGCGGGGATGGCTGAAATATACGACAGCCTGTGGGTGACAACCTGTCCTCCGGAGCAACAGATTCAGCGCATCGTGGCAGCGCGAGGCTTGAGCCAGGCCGAGGCCGAACAGCGCGTGCGGGCACAGCCCCCTCAAGAGGAAAAAATTGCCCGCGCCGACGTGGTCATAGATACCTCCGGCACGCTGGCGCAGACGCGGGAACAGGTACGGGCAGCGTGGGGAAAGCACACCGCACCTTGAAAGTGAAGCGTGTTCGGGGTATAATTACGGATAGGCGCTATTCTGAGGCCAACGGAGGGGCAAGTTGGCGATTCGCCCCACATCCCTTGTCTCATTGAGAGAATGCCTCGACTTGGGAAGGCGGGAAAACAGCAATTCCCGTTATGGGTGAAAAGTCAGGTCGTAGCCGCGATTTCGCAATCGCGCAGGGTGCTTTACGTGGGAAAACAGCCGCGATTTCCAAATCGCGGCTACAAAACGGGAATTGCTGGCGGGAAAAGGATATGACACAAGAAATTACAGTGCGTCGGGCCAAATCAAGTGACGTGGGTAAAATCGCTGCCTTTGTCAACCTGGGCCTGCGAGAGCCAATTGACGATTCCGTGGTCATCGAACGGTTCGGCAACGTCGGGCTGATGGTGGCCGAGCAGGCTGGTGACCTGGTCGGCATGCTCGGCTGGCGGGCCGAGAACCTCGTCGTTCGCGTGAGCGATTTTATGCTCTCACCGATCCCAGAGAGTGTCGCGGCTGGGCGGGCGTTGCTCTCCGAGATGGAGCAGGCCGCGATCGAGTTGCAGTGTGAGGTAGCGTTGCTCTTTCCGCCGCGCCCGTACTCGACCAAATTGATCGAGTTTTGCCGCACGCTGGGTTACGAGCCTCAAGTCGTCGCCAGCTTGCCCAGAGTGTGGCAGGAAGCCGCCCGCGAGGCTCGCATGGGCGATGACGATACGGTACTGGTGAAACAACTCCGCGCCGGCCGCGTTTCCAGGCCGTTG